>NZ_CAJHOE010000007.1 GCF_905120475.1 Campylobacter suis
TTATCAAAACTAAGACAAGCAAACTAATATAAATTCTGCTATACTCTTGCTAGGAGCATAATGATGAAAAGATTGTTTAGCTATAGCAAGAGTGTGGATTTTAAGTTGTATCAATAACTTTAAGCTTTATTTTCAAGATAGATGCTAAAATTTAAATAATAAAATCTAAAGGAAAACAATGAAAATTTTAGCCATTTTATCACTCTTTTTAAGCCTTGCTTTCTCAGCAGAGCTTCGCTACTTCATGC
This sequence comes from Campylobacter suis, assembly GCF_905120475.1. Lineage (NCBI taxonomy): Bacteria > Pseudomonadati > Campylobacterota > Epsilonproteobacteria > Campylobacterales > Campylobacteraceae > Campylobacter > Campylobacter suis. Next base: position 249 of record NZ_CAJHOE010000007.1, read on the forward strand.
AAGACGAAAACTCACCAAAATTTAGCCAAAACTACGGCGACAATGGCGGTAAATTTGCCCTAAGCGATGGCGTAAAAATTTATTACGAAACATACGGCAAAGGCGATGTCATCGTGGTTTTGCACGGTGGCGGACTAGGCAGTATGCAAGAGATGGGCGGCTTTATAGACGAGCTTAGAAAAACGCACAAGGTTATCGCCATCTCAACCCGCGGACACGCTCGCTCAGACATTGGAGCTAAGCCATTTAGCCTAAAGCAAAGAGCCGATGATATAATGGCAGTTTTAAACGCCGAAAATGTGAGTGAGCCTGTTAGTTTGCTCGGATTTAGCGATGGTGGATACGCGGCATATAGCTTTGCCGTGCATTTTAAAGACTACGCCAAAAAGCTCGTTACCATCGGTGCTGGAGAGGTGCTTGCGACAAATAAACGCTTCGTTTTTAACCAAAACGAGTGGCAAAACTACGACGCAAAATTTATCGCTCAGCAAAAGTCGCTGATGTCTGAGCCACATCGCTACGATGAGTTTTTAAAAATGTATGAAGATATGTGGAATGGGCTTGTCATCAACAAGGAAATTTTTACTCGCATTCAAGCCAAAACGCTCATCATCAACGGGCAAAACGATCCAAACTCGCATCTTTTAACAGCGATAAACGCCTATCAGAGCATACCAAACGCGAGCATTGCCATCATCGTAGACACATCACACGCGTGTTTTTTGGAAAATTTTGACGCAGTTTGGGCGGTAGTGAAGCCATTTTTAAAATAAGTTAATTAAAAATTTGTTCTTGCGAAAGCAATATGATTAAGACTCAATAAACTAAATAAGTGTAAAACTGCGAAGATATTTTTGTATGTAAATATTTAGAAAAAGTCTCGGGCTAAATTTTGTAAAAACAAGGGGCACTTGCCCCAAAATTTAGTTTATCCACTTCACTACATCGCTAAGTTCGCGGCGATATTTTTGTGGCTGAGAGTTTAGTCTGTAGCCAAATGGTACGACGATGGCGACACGCTTATCACTTGGATTTAACCCCAAAAGCTCATTTAGCCCCGCTCTATCAAAGCCCTCGATCGGGCAGCTATCAATGCCTAAGCTAGCAGCTGCGTTCATCATATTTGTCGCAGCTATCATACACTGCTCATGCGACCACTGAAATATCAGCTCTTCATTATCTTTAAAATTTGAGCTTAAAAAACCCTGATAAAAAGCCACTCTGCCAGCTCTTTCTTCAGGCGTCTTATCAGGTCTGCGTGCTATCATATCGGCAACATAATGGCTATGTATTTTTATGTCAGAAATTTTAGCTAAAACTATAACTAGGTGCGAGCAAGATGTGATTTGTACTTGGTTCCACGATAGGGCACGGATCTTCTCGCGTAGCTCTTTGTTTTGCACGACTAAAAAGTCCCACTGCTCAAGCCCTGTAGAGCTAGGGCTTAGTCTGCCTGCCTCTAGGATGAAGTTAAACTCGCCTGCGCCTATCTTTTTGCTCTCATCAAAGACCTTGCATGCGTGGCGAAATTTTAAAATCTCTAAATAATTCATTTTTCTCTCCTTAAAATTTTACACATTATACTCATTATTTTTGTATAAGAGTTAAACTAGTCTAAAATTTTTACAAACTTTAAGTAATTTTTAAAATAAGGTAAATGCTTGTGCGTATACATACTTTAAAATCAAAAAAAGAAAATATAAAAATTTTTAGTCTTGGCTACTGGTATTTGCTCAAACACTGCGTTTAGTTATGGTGCCTTTATGGTGCTTAGGCAGATTACACTTTGCCTTTAAAATACTTAAGGCAATAAAAATAAAAAACCTTAAATCTATAACTGGTCTTTTTACTAAAAGGTAAAAAATCCAAGCATAGTAACTGATAGCCACTCAGAAGAGTTTGCAAAAATAGATTGAATTTACAGGCCAAATAAAAGTAGCAAATAGAGTTTAGCCATAAACTTAGTCAAGCCAACTATGCAAAATCAACAAAACTTAATATTCAAGATACAAAAATCACAGTCTTTATCTAGGCTACAAATTTAAAAGGCCAGCGATCTGCCGACCCATGCTAGCCATAGAATAAAATGACTTATTTTACCCCAACCTTAAATTTCTTCTCTTTTGAGCTTTTTATAGCTTTTATAACCTGCGATAGGCTCGTGTTTTTGTCGGTTGTGATATTTACATCTTTTGTCTGCAGGTCAAAACTCATCGACTTATACCCTGGCATATTGATAACAGCATTTTCTATCTGTTTTACGCAGTGCTCACAGCCCATATTTGGGATATTTAGCTGATGAGTTTGTTCAGCAAAAAGAAAGCTAGACATGATCGCTAAAAGTGCGATTTTTTTCATTTTTTCTCCTTTTACGCAACTTGGTTGCAATGATACACAAAAAGAGCTTACTAACTTATAAAACTTTCATAAAATCAGCATTATAGCTGCCATCAAGTTTTGTCTTCATCGCATCTATAAAAGATGGCGTAAGAGCAGTAAGTAGATTAAATTTATTTAATAGGTGTAAATTTTGATCAGTTTGATGAAATAGTCTGTTTATCTCAGCAATGCTCATCCCCACACTGTCTTTTTGCACTACTTTTACTTCATCTCCAGCTTTGCATGAGCCCTCGTTTAGCACTCTGTAATACCAACCGCTCAAGCCACTTTTAGCGATATAAGCTGTCATATCAGGGTTGCCCCAGCGTTTTGAAAGCTTTGAGCAGGGTTTTCGTGGCTGGCTAACTTGCAAAACAAGCGAGCCTATCTCGTGAATATCGCCTACGCAAACACTATCTTCACATAAACCATCAATGGTTAAATTTTCGCCCATAGCACCATAAGCTAAATTTTTAAGTCCTAAAAATTTCTCCCACTCGCTATAGTTTTGTAAAGAATTTGCAAATATCGCCTTTTCAGCACCACCGTGATGAAGGGTATCAGCCACACTATCTCCTACAAAACCAAGAGTGTTAGCAAAAATTTCACCCTCTTGCACGACTTTAAAAATGGCTGAAACCCACGGTTTATTTAGTGGGTTTTTGGAGTTTTTATCTCCGTAATTTTTTACCTCTCCAAGCAAAAGTGCTTTTAGTCTAGCCACACCAATCCTTTACACAAAAGCCTAAAATTAGATTTTAGACTATGCTTTTGACTTTCTTTTTCGCTCAGTTGGATCAAGATAACGCTTACGAACACGGATATTTATAGGAGTTACTTCAACAAGTTCATCATCTTCTATCCATTCTAAAGCACGCTCTAGACTTAATCTGCGTGGTGGAACGAGCTTGATCGCATCATCTGAACCGCTTGCACGGACATTGGTAAGGTTTTTGCCTTTTATAGGATTTACATCAAGATCATTTGGACGGCTATGCTCACCTATAATCATACCGATATAAACCTTTGCTTGCGGATCAAGGAAAAGAACTCCACGATCTTGAAGATTATAAAGAGAGTACGCTAGTGTAACTCCATTTTCCATTGAGACTAAAGCTCCATTCGTACGATGCTCAACAGTGCCTGAAAGTGGGCGGAATTCTAAAAAGCTATGATTCATAACGCCCTCGCCTTTTGTGTCGGTTAAAAACTGACTTCTAAAGCCGATAAGCCCGCGTGCTGGAATTTCAAACTCAATACGAGTCTGACCATCGCCAGTAGGACTCATCGAGGTCATCTCTGCCTTTCTTTTTCCAAGTTTTTCTATAACAGTTCCAGTGCAATCATCTGGCGCATCGATAACAAGATGTTCGTATGGCTCGCATTTTACGCTATCTATCTCTTTTACTATAACCTCTGGACGACCAAGCAAGAACTCATAGCCCTCGCGACGCATATTTTCAGCTAGTATCGTTATCTGAAGCTCGCCACGACCACTTACTTTAAATTTACCCTCTCCAACATTTTCATACTTCATAGCAATATTTGTCTTCATCTCGTTTTGCAAGCGCTCATCAATCTTATTTGATGTAACATGCTTACCTTCTGTGCCTGCTAGCGGACCGTCATTTACAGCAAAAACTACGCTTAGAGTTGGCTCTTCGATATGAAGCGGATCAAGTGGCATAGGATTTGCCGGATCAACTACGCTATCGCCAACATCAAGAGCTTCAAAGCCAGCTATAGCCACGATATCGCCAGTGCTAGCTTCATTTATATCAGCTCTTTCAAGTCCCATAAATCCGATAAGCTTTGAAATTCTACCCGTTGTTTTAGAGCCATCAGCCTTTGCAAGCATAACATTTTGATTTTTAGCAACTTTACCGTTAAAAATTCTAGCTATGCCTATCTTTCCAACATAGTTATCATAATCAAGTGTGAAAACTTGAAGCTGAAGTGGATTTGTATCACTTCCGCTTGGAGCTGGAACATTAGCCAAAATAGTCTCAAAAAGTGGCTCCATATTGACATTTTCATCATCTAAATTTAACTTTGCATAGCCGTTTTTAGCAGCCGCATAAACTACTGGAAACTCAAGTTGTTCATCGTTTGCGTCAAGTGCCACAAAAAGGTCAAAAATTTCATTTATAACACGCTCAGGATCGCCAGCTGGTTTATCGATCTTATTTACTACCACTATCGGACGAAGACCTAGGCTAAGAGCCTTTTTTACCACAAATTTTGTTTGAGGCATAACGCCCTCTTGTGCATCAACCAAAAGCAAAACGCCATCGACCATCTTAAGCACACGCTCAACCTCGCCACCAAAATCGGCGTGTCCTGGGGTGTCAATGATATTAATCTTTGTATCTTTATAGCGGATAGCTGTATTTTTTGATAGTATCGTGATACCACGCTCACGCTCAATGTCGTTACTATCCATGACACGCTCGCCAACACTTTGATGTTCGTTAAAAGTACCAGATTGTTTTAAAAGCTCATCTACCATTGTTGTTTTACCGTGGTCGACGTGTGCGATGACGGCGATATTTCGTATATTTTCCAAAATTTTATCCTTGAATTTATTAAGAGGTAGATTATAGCGAAAAAAGCTAAAATTTTTATTTAAATTTTTTCTTAGTGAAAAATTTTTAATCAAAATGCTTGTTATAATGAGAATTTAAAGTATTGAAAATTTAAAAAATGGGTGTAAATTTTAAAGAATTTACACCCCCTAAAATAACTACAGTTTTGTTACCGCATTTCTCGTCATAACGCGTTTGCGATAGACATTTGCTACCTCAGTAGCATCTCCAACAAGAAGTGCGTTTGTAGAACAAATAGCCGCGCACATTGGCACTTTGCCCTCTGCGATACGGTTTTGTCCATATAAATGAAGCTCTTCGTTTGAGAAAGTTTCTTCTGGACCACCTGCACACATCGTGCATTTATCCATTTCGCCTTTTATGCCAAATGCCCCATCTCTTGGGAACTGCGGTGCACCAAAAGGACAAGCATAAAGGCAGTATCCACAGCCAATACACTTTTTCTTATCATGAAGCACGATACCATCGGCGCGGATATAAAAGCAATCCACTGGGCAAACTTGCTCACAAGGTGCGTCGGTGCAGTGCTGACAAGCTATGGTTGTTGAAATTTCTTTACCATGAACGCCGTCATTTAGAGTAATGACCTTGCGGCGGTAAATTCCCACTGGAACTTCGTGAGCGCCAGAGCAAGCAACTTGACAACCAAAGCAACTGATACATCTGTCATTATCAACATAAAATTTCATCCGTGCCATTATGCAAGCTCCTTACTTCCTAAAATTTCATCAAAGAACTGAGTTTTAAAGCCCATATCATCAGCTTTTTCTAAGCGGCAAAGACCGGCATTGTATTCTGAAATTTGCGTCACAGGGTCAAAGCCGTAGTTTGTGATAGTGTTTGAACTTTCGCCTATCGTATAAGGCTTTGTGCCCTCTGGATAGCGTGATGAAAGATCCACACCTTGCATGATACCCGCAAAGTTATACGGCAAGCAGATACGATCTGGTGTAACCGTTTGGTTGTGATAGCACTTTACTTTTATCTTTGTGCCTTGTGGGCTGTGTATCCACATCATCTCTTTATCGCCGATACCGTATTTCATCGCTAGTTCTGGATGAACATAGGCAAACATCTCAGGCGTGATAGCTGCTAGATACTTACTCGTTCGCTCAAGCATACCAGCACCACTTAAATTTACAAGACGAAGTGAGCTCATGATAGTTGGGAAGTCTTTGCTCCAGTCTTGCTTTTGCTGTTCGCTCTTAAATTTGCTCTCAACACGGAAATTTCTAGCCTGATCATCGATAGCTGGATACTTTTGAACTAGATCCCAGCGTGGTGAGTGAAGTGGCTCTCTGTGCTTTGGAATTTGATCGATAAATTCCCAAACAGACGCTCTTGCTCTTGCGTTACCAAATGGCGCAACACCCGCTTCACGGCATTTTTTATTGATAATACCGCTATAATCCATCATCCAGTTATCGCCCATCTGTGCTTTTTCATCTTCAGTTAGCGTGATACCAAGCACCTCTTCGATATTTGCTTTTGTGATTTGAGGATAGCCGCCTTTTACCTTTGCACCTTTTAGCTGGATACTCTCATCAGCTATCTGGCTAACACCATTGTGTTCAAGTCCAAAGCGATTTCTAAAGCCACAACCACCCTCGGTATAAGGCTTGCTTAAATCATAAAGTATCGGGGTGCCAGGGTGCTGTTTATCCCAGCAAGGCCACGGAAGGCTGTAATATTCGCCCTTAACATCGCCACCGATACCAATAAGCGTATCAGGGTCAAAATTTGCCCAGTTTTCTTGGTGCCTTCTTAAGCGCTCTGGCTGCCAGCCTTGCAGTCCGATAGACTGGCCCATACGAGCTAGCTCACGAGTCGCATCATCTGGCCATACAAATTTATCTTTGACAACTTTTAGCGTGTCATCCATTAGCAATGACTTTGTATATTCCTCATAAAAGCCCCATTTTTTAGCAAATTCAAACATAACTTCATGGTCTGGCTTGCTTTCAAAAAGCGGATCAACAACCTTTGTTCTCCACTGAGCCGCGCGGTTTGTAGCCACTACGATACCCTCGTTTTCAAACTGCGTTGCCACGGGTAGTATGTATGTATTTTCTTTTCTATCTGCAAGGATAGCTATCTCATTTACAAATGGCTCAGCCACAACAAGCAAGTCAAGTTTTGCTACCGCTTCTTGAATTTTTGTTAGGTGCGCCATAGAAGTTATACCAGTTCCTTGAACCCAAACAGCTCTTAAATCGCCACTTGAAAAAGTTTTTTCCTCTTTTAGCACGCCTTGCCACCATTTTGACAAGCTCCAGCCCTTTTCGTTTCTCCAGTTTCTATCCTCTGGATTTTGTGGATCATGATAAAAATACTCTGTAAATTTTGTCCCTTTAACTGGCTCACTGCCCTGCTTTGGCTCTTTTGTTGATACTGCAAAGCGTTTGACAAACTCATCAAAATCCTGTCCCCAGCCCTTACAAAAGTGCTTCCAAGCCGCATCGCCAAGACCGTAGTAAGTCGGCAAACTATCAGCAAGGTTGCCCATATCAGTAGCACCCTGAACATTGTCGTGACCGCGGATGATTTGACAGCCGCCACCTGATTTGCCTGCATTACCAAGAACAAGCTGGATAATAGGGAAAATTCTCGTATTTGAACTGCCTATTGAGTGCTGTGTAAGACCCAAAGACCATGCGATAGCTGCTGGCTTTGTTGTCGCAAAAAGTCTAGTTATTTGTATCAGCTGATCTGCTGGCACACCTGTGACATTTTCGACCTCTTCTGGCGTCCATTTTTCAGCCTCTTGGCGAATTTCATCTATGCCATAAGTGCGGTCTTTGATAAATTCTTTATCTTCCCAGCCATTTTTAAATATAAGATGAAGCATACCATAAGCAAACGCTATATCTGTGCCCGGTCTAACGCGCACGAAGTGATCAGCCTTTGCCGCTGTTTTTGTAAAGATAGGATCAACAACGATAAGCTTTGCGTTGCTTCTATCTTTTGCTTGTAAAAAGTGTTTCATACCACCAACTGGATTTGCAACTGCTGAGTTTGCACCTACAACCATGATGGCTTTTGAATTTGCCGCTATATCTCCAAAGTGGTTTGTCATCGCGCCATAACCCCAAGTATTCGCCGCTCCGGCGACTGATGCGCTATGTCAAATACGGGCAACGTGGTCTATATTATTCGTGCCCCAAAATGCTGCAAATTTTCTAAAATACCATGCTTGCTCATCGCTAAATTTGGCCGATCCTAAAAACTCAACGCAATCAGGACCATGCTTTGCACGAAGCTCAAGCATCTTATCGCCGATCTCATTTACCGCTGTCTCCCAGCTAATGCGTTGCCATTTACCATTTACGATTTTCATCGGGTATTTGATACGCTGTTTTGACTTGGTTAGATCGATCTGATCGATACCCTTACAGCAGTGACTTCCCTGAGATATAGGGTGATCTACCGCCATATCTTGGCGTATCCACACGCCGTCTTTTACCTCCGCTTCGATACCACAACCCGCTGAGCAGATCGAACATATCGTGCGAACCTTTTTTGAGCCTTCAAATGGGGCTTTTAATTCCGCATTTGTGGCTTTTCTGATGGTGTCGTTTGAGCCAAACGCCATGGTGCTACCAGCTCCAACGGCGGCAAGCTTGAGAAACGAACGCCTTCCCACTCTTACATCACTCATGATTTTCTCCTGTAAGCGATTTAGCCACTACAAATGCCTAGTAGGCGACTTTGTAGAATTTTTCCCAGGCTAGGCTCTTATGATAGAGCACCTCTTTTTTGTTTGATGTTCCGACTACAACGCCATTTCCATCAGCCGTTAGCTCCTCGCTAGTGACTTTTGCAGCCAAAGGTGTGGCTACTACGCCAGCTACGGCGCCAACTTTGAGGGATTTTTTGAGAAATTCTCGTCTGTCTTGTTTCATCCCAACAACCTTTCTTGTAGAATAATATGAAATTTTTGCATATTTCTTATCAAATCAGCGCAAGTATGATAAGCATCGCTGAAATTTCAAATTAACAAAAAGCCCTAAAATAGGCAACTTACCTAGCATCTTGATATGCTATCTTAACAATATGCAAATTTAGCATAATATTTAGAAAAGTAAATTAATATTGAATAATTAAAATTTTATTTTAAAAAGTATTTAAGGCTAATCATCAAAATCAGCCTTAAAATGAGAATTTATAACGCGGTAAATTCATCCCAATTCATCTTACTTTTAACAGTAGGCATCTTGGTTTGATAAGGCTTTCGCTCCATTGCAACTTCTGCAACACTTTTTTCGTTTGTATTTTTTTCAGGAGCCTGCACTGCAAGTATCGAACGCTCAAGCGATATGAAACTTTGTAATATAATCGCAAATGACTCAAAAAATTTCGCACACTTATGCGTTTTTAGCATGTAAGCAAACTCGTCTGCAAAGCCATTTATAAGCCTTTCAAAAAGCTCGCTACTTAGATCAAGCTCATTGCTTGGCTCGCACTCATCGGCTAAAAATGTAGACATCAAAAGAAATATAAAACCAACAAAATCCTCGCTATTTAGGCAGTTGCTAGTATCTCTTCGATAAGGGCTCTTTTTTAAAATTTCAATCACCCTAAGCCTTGCAGCGCCCTCATCACGCCCCTCTTCATAAAAACTCGCAGTTAGCGGGACATTTATATAACTTAGATCAAACAAAACCGAGTTTTGCTCATCAGCAAAAGTGGTAAAGTCAAATTTTTTTAACGCCTCAAATGCGTGCTGGCTTGCTTCATTTAGTGGGTTTTGTGAGAGCTGTTCAAGCTGTGTTTGCCAAATTTTAAACCGCTCATCATTTTCATAAAAAAATAGCGGTGTAGCAAAAAATTCGTAATAATACGACCTAGCTTTTAAAATTTCTACATTTTTATTCATAAATTTGCCTCTTCAAATAAGTTTTTATGCAAAAATAGCATATTTTATCTTATATAAATCATAAAATAAAATTTTAATCCTAAAGTGCTATATTTTTTCTTAATTACACAGGTATCAAGTCTGATTTTTATATATTTTTTTAAAAACAAACTTTACTAGTGTATTTAATTTGTAAAAAATTTTTATCTCACTAAAATCACATGAAAATAACATAGCTGTCATTTTTTATTCAAACTTTAAGAATATCTTTGATAAAATCACTGGCTTTTTTCATAAGTGTATGTAATTATATTAAAAAGGAAGACAGACATGAGACGCGGTTTTACGATGATAGAGCTTATATTTGTCATCGTTATACTTGGAATTTTAGCAGCTGTTGCGATACCAAGACTAACAATAACAAGAGATGATGCAGAGGTAGCAAAAGCAGCAACTAATCTTTCTACTTTGGTTGCAGATATTAGTGCGTACTATACATCACAAGGAACATTTGCACCGACATTTAAAGAGATGACAAATGTCCAAGTTGCTAACGAGGCAACAAGCGCCTTAAGAAGTGCAACATCTTTAGAGACAAAGACAGCAACTTTAAAAACAGCAGACAAAGAGTGTATTAAAATTTTTCTTAGTGGCGCAGTAGCTGGCGGTCAGCCTGCCACTCTTTTAATACAGCCAGGCTTAAACGCAAGTGAGCCGATATGCTCTAAAATTTTAGAAATGGGAACTGTAAAAGCTTTCACGCAGGCAAATTTTAAGTACACTCCAGCAGGTCAAACAGCGCCACAAGAGGTTAATGGTATAGCCATAAGTGGTATCGGAGTGAAGTATTAAGGGCTAGCAAGGTTGCGAGCCCTTTGTTTTAAGCTTTAGAAATTTTTGCTGGCAATGCCTGTCTAGCACAGGTGCCAACCAGCCAGTCATTTAGACTAAATTTTCCATTTCGCTTCGGGTCTATTAGACCAAGTTTGTTGTGATTGACACCGTTCTCTGCGCCTGCCACACGAAACACCTCAACTCCATCTATATAATGAGCTCTTGCACCAAACTCATCATGACCAAAACCGTGCTCAATGCTTATGTTACCACTCATTATGGCGTCTGTTACAAAAGCGATACCAGTTTGCTCGTTTTGCGGAGTTGTGACTTTAACTTTATCGCCAGTTTTTATGCCATTTTGTTTAGCAACATCAAGGGCGATTCTGATAAAATTTTGAGGATGTATAGCCTTTAGTTTTGGGCTAACTATACTATAATAATGTTGCAAATTTGATTTTCTTGTACTTAGAGCATATCTCCACTCGCTCTTTTTATAGAAATTTTCAAGTGGTGTAGAGTCGCTAGCTACTGGCAACATTAGCGTTGGCGTCCCTGGCATAAACTCGCCCGTAATACTATGCCTATGACCTCCAAGTGGCTCATAATAAATCGCAGCAGGCGTCGGTGCTGGCACAGGTTTTGCCATCTTATCGCCATTATAGGCGCTAGCATAAGTATCAAACCTACCTCCCTTTGCAAGTATATGCGCTACTTTTGGCTTCTCATCATCCTTTAGATATGGGTTTAAAATTTTCATGACTCGGTCTATCTTGCTGATACTCGCATCATCTTTGCTAATATCAGAAACTGGCTCGCCATCAAAAGCTATATTTGCCAAAGCTGCTGCATAATACTGCTCTTTAGTATGAAGCGGCATTGACTTTCCATCTTTATCCTTAAAGGCATTTTCGCCAAAACCCTTTAGCCCCATCTTTTTTGCTATGGCTATATAAAAGCTCTCCACATCGATACTTTCGCCAGTTTTGCTCTTGTCTTGTTTTGGTGTTACAGCTGGATAGCGCACGGTAGATGTTTTGGCTATCGTACCCCACAAATCTTGTGGCAGTCCCCAGTTTTCAAGATTAACCCCATCTGGCACTAAATAATCAGCATACGCATTAGTTTCACTCATAAATGCATCTATGCCAATAAATAACGGTAAATTTTTACTATCTTTTAAAGCCTGCAAAACAGCCGTCTCAAGCCCTGCTTGACCGTAAAGAACATTAGTCATATAGTTAATGAAAACTTTAACCTTATAAGGATAGCCAGCCGCATGGCTAGTTAGAGTTTCGTTTATCAAAGGCATTGATATAGGATACCAAGGCTGAGTCGCTGGATAGCCACTACCCGTAGCCTCTAGCTTTCGTTTATACTCTGAGCTTGTCTCATAATATTTACCAGAACGAGATAAATTTAAGCCACCAACCTTTGCCATGCCTTCAAATTTTTCTAGATCATATCTGCCGTTTGAAACCTTATGTGTTCCAGCACTTGCTAGCGCAGTCCCACCTTTAAAGCCGTAATTTCCCATAAGTGTATTTAGGCTAAGTATCGCAAATGTCGAGATCGCAGCTTGTGTATGCATCATGCCACCATGAACATTAGTAGCTACCTTTCGTCCATTTTTTGTAAAATTTTCACAAAGCCAGATAAAGTCATCTTTTTTAACACCGCAAATTTTTAGATACTCATCTATACTGTGCTTAAACGCCTCTTCTTTTAAAAGTTGCATTGATGTTTTAACGGCAACCTCTTGATTATTTATTGAAATTTTTCCATCAAAAAACAATTTGGCTGGCTCATTAACTTTATAACTTTGCATCTTTGAACTTTGGCTAATAACCTGCCACTCTTCATTTATGAGCGCAAATTTTCTGTAGTTAGGGTGGGATTTATCAGTGATAACCAAATGGGTTGCGTTAGACCAATGTATCTCTCCTGCTAATTTCGCTTGGTCTAAATTTGGCTGGATAAGATAGTTTGTGGCATATTTTTTATTTTCTATGATCCATCTTATCATAGCCATAGCTAAGGCTGTATCTGTGCCTGGCTTTATCGGTATCCAGCGAGCATTTTTGGAAGCAAATTTTACTGCATTTGTAGCACTTGGATCTACAACAGCGTAAGCAAAATCAGAGTTATCTGCTCTGTTAGTCGCTACCATCTTTGCTTGTTTTTGAAATGGATTACCTCCATTTGCAGGAGCCGTTCCCCAGAATATGCTAAATTTAGAGTGCTCGTAGTCTGGCTTGGTATGCATAAACCCTTTAGCATTATGAGCTATCTTACCCCCGGCTCTAAATCCACCACCACAAATTCCGCCGTGCGAGTAGTGATTGATCGTTCCAAAAGACTTTTTGATAAATCTATCAACTATATCAGATCGCCCATCATAAAGATAAAAACTTAAAAGTTGGTTTCGTTTTGTGCCGTACTCTGGGTTTTGAGGATCTATAAGCTCGTCAGAATTTAGCGCCTTTAAGCCATCTACATGCCCCTCTCCAAACAAATCTCCTCCATTTACAACCTCATCTATAAGTTGCTCAAAGCTTATCTTTTGCCACTTACCCTCGCCTCTTTTGCCAACTCTTTTTAAAGGGCTTAAAATTCGCACCGGACTATCTATCATTTGTGGCAACGCAGCTCCCCTTGCGCAGACAGTCGAGCGTGTCTCATCAGCCCCAAGCTTAGTTGTAGCTAAGAGCGCCTCGTTAATAGGGGTGTCAAAGTCTATCCATTGCGTAGTTGTAAGCGGATGATATGGGTTTCCAACACAGCGTAAAATTTTGCCATTTTTATCATCAACATGCAGTCTAAGACCGCATTTTGTCGTACATCCATGACACATCGAAAAGACAACAGAGTGCCCATCTTGCATAACCACCTTGCCATCAACAACACTAAACTCAGGCGCTTTATCACCACTTTGTGGGATATGATCATCTTTTTTCTCATTTGCATTTAAAGAAAATGGCAACGCTGAAACTGCTGCCATACTGGCTAAAAATTTTCGTCTTTGCATATTTTTTCCTTTACCAGCTTATTACTTTTTTATAGCCATTTTTGGCAGCCTTAGCTTCATTATTCATAGCTAAAATTTCACTTACACCATAGTAAAATACTTGTGGATGGGTATTTTTAGGACTATCAAGAACCATTGTTTTGTGTGTGGCTAAAAATTTTCTAATCGTTGAGTTCTCATCGTTTAGATCGCCTATTATGCGGCTACCACCAACACAAGTTTCCACGCAACTTGGCAACAGCCCAGCACGAAGCCTATGATCGCAAAATGTGCACTTATCTACTTTTAAAATTTCCTCATTTAAAAACCTAGCACCATACGGGCAAGCATCCACACACTGCATACAGCCGATACATTCAGCAGTATTTATCTTTACTATACCGTTGTTTTGCTGACAGCTTGAACCAGTCGGACAAACATCGATACAGGCTGGCTTCTCACAGTGATTACAAAGACGAGGCAAGGATGCTATAAAGCCTCTTTTTTTATCTTTAGTCGCCGCCTCATACTCGCTTACTATAGTGCGAAAACCGCCAGCTGGCGTGTCGTTTTCCATTGAGCAATTTAGCGTACAGCTTTGACAGCCCACACATCTAGTAAGATCTATAACCATAGCGTAGCGCTCACCTTTGGTTTTAGCAAATTTACTAGGAGCTGCTTTTAGGGCAGTAGCAGCTACAAATGTCCCAGCCATCGCTAAAAATGAGCGACGCGAACTACAGGTTGAGTTCATTTTTTCTCCTTTTAAAATTTGATATTTACTTTCATTTTTTAAATCAATTCTTATATATAAAAACTAATATAAAAATTTTATTTTACAAAATTATATGAAATTTATCGTAAAATCAATGTAAATTTTTTCAAAGACCCCTAAATATCGACATTAAAGATAAAAAATAGAACCATTTTTTGTAATAAAAAAGTAAAAATTTGTAATAAAGCAAGAAATTTGCATATAGCATGCGACCAAAATAAACCTGAATTGTAAAGCTAATATATCTAAAAATACGAATATTAAAGAGAGAATTTTAAGAGCTAGCTAATTAATTAAGCTTAAGCTAATAAAACCATTTTTTATACATTTTAATTATAGAAAATTTTTACTAAAGCTTTAATTTATATATTTTTGATATTATTATAATTCAAAAACTATAAAAAAAGATAAAAGATGTTTACCAATAGATATAGTGAATTAAAACTCTTAAACGATGAATATGTAAGTAACAATTTTGCCTTTACCATCTTATATGGTAGGAGACGTGTAGGCAAAACTACACTTATAAAAGAATTTATCAAAGACAAGCCTGCGATTTATTTTTTGGCAACGCTTGAAAATTTTAGTGTTGTGTTAAAAAGATTCCAGCTCTTAGTAGCAGAGTTTTTAAACGACAATTTTTTAAAAGAACTGCAACTTCGAGACTTTAAGCAGCTTTTTGAATATATAGGACAAAAAAATTTTTCACAAAAATTAGTCATTATCATTGATGAATTTCAATACCTTGGCAAGCTTGATGAGAGTATTGCGTCACAGTTTCAACTCATTGTCGATGAAATTTTAAAAAATAAGAACATTCATTTGATCCTTTGTGGCTCGATAATTTCAATGATGTATGAGCAAACACTCTCGTATTCTTCACCACTTTATGGTAGACGTACGAGTCAAATCAAGCTTGAGGCGATAAATTTTGAGTATTTAAAAGAATTTTTTCCAAGCAAAAGCCAAAATGAACTTATAGAGCTTTACGCAGTGCTTTATGGCGTGCCGAAATATCTTGAAATGTTTAGCGATAGTGGTGAAATTTTAAACAGTATCGAAGCAAATATACTAAATCCAAACTCATACCTTTACAACGAACCACAATTTATCTTGCAAAATGAGGTCAATGAGCCAGTGACCTATTTTTCTATACTTGAGGCGATTGCAAATGGTGAGCATAAACTTGGCAGCATAGCAAGTCGGCTTGGTAAAAATGTGCAAAATATCACATCTTTTATTGCAAAACTAACCGAACTAGACATTATTTATAAAGAGGTTCCGATTCTAGAAGATAATCCAGCTAAGAGCAAAAAAGGGCTTTATTTTATAAAAGATAACTTTTTTCGATTTTGGTTTTGTTATGTCCTGCCTTATAAAAGCCAGTTAGAATTAGGAAACACTAATTATGTAAGAAAAAAAATAGCTGAGAATTTTAACGGCTTTATATCGCCTGTGTATGAACAGCTTTGCATTGAGTATCTGCTAAAAAACTATGAACTTCTAAAATGTGGCAGACACTGGGATAAGGATCTTGAGATCGATGCTATAGGCATTAGCAAAGACTATATCATACTTGCTGAGTGCAAATACTCAAACAAAAAGGTAGGTGTTGATATTTTAGAGCAACTAAAGCAAAAAGCATCTAGGCTAAATAGCAATCTAGCAGTAAAACACTATATATTATTCAGCAAATGTGGTTTTACTGATGAGCTTAAGAAAATTAAGAGCGATGAAGTGGTTTTGGTAGAGAATATACAGTTTAAAATTTAGACAATAAATTCTTATGCCCTGGCAACTTCAAAGGATAAATTGCTATGTTTCAAGAAGTTATGCAGGGCAAAAACAAGCTCTTTAGGCTCACACGAAAGGCTAAAGTCTATTTTATTTTTAAATTTAAAATGCTAAAATTTTCTATCACACCAAAAAAAGGGGCAAAAATGCAAATCATAAGCTCATTATTTAGAATTATAGGATGTCTTTTTTGCCTATTTGTTTGTGCTATTGATTTATTTGTTATGGCTGTGATATACATCGTTATCTTCGGTACTTTTGGCATTTTTACCTATGCTTTAATCACTAGCTTTTTTTCTGCCTCATAAAACTCTTATATGCCAATCGTTTTTTATACAACTAATAAAGTAGGCACTCATAAACAACCAGCCCTTTAATATATTACCAAATATCTGCTCGCATCTTTTGCCACATACTAAAGCGATATATAATCTTGAGAGCAAACTACATATCTACACAAATTTCAATATTATTTAACAAATAATATTACAGTAGTTTGTGTGATAACAGCTATTTAAAAATTGCTCCAAAAGCACTTGGAACATAAAGACTTTTTAGCTATATTTTTTAAGAAAAATCTTTTTAATGGCTGTATCATAAAATGTGATTATATTGAGTGATTAATGGCTTAAGAATAGTGAAAAATAAATAATATGGTGGCCCCGAATGGACTTGAACCATCGACCACCACCATGTCAAGGTGGTGCTCTACCAACTGAGCTACGGGACCAAATAAAAGAATTGAAATAATACATAAATTTTCTTTGCAAGTAGCTTAAAAATTTTGAAAATTTATAAAATTTTACACCTATAATAATATGTTACCTAACATCATTATAAAATCATTTTTTTATAGTATGAAAATAATAAAAATTAAATTTTTTTATCATATTTTATATGTAAATTTTATGTTTATCCCTAAATTTAGGGATTTTATCAAAAAAATGTTAAAAAAATATTTTCTTTATTTCTCATTCTTTTCTCACAAAAAATTTTATATAATGCCACTAACAACTTTTTTAAAGGAGACAGAATGAAAAATTTGTCAAGACGCGAAATGCTCAAAATGAGTATGGTTGGTGCTAGTGCTTTAGCTTTATCAGCTGTAAATGCAAATGCTTCAGCGGTTGATGCAAAGGGTGTGAAATTCGACGAAGAGTGGGATGTCATCGTCATTGGCTCTGGTTTTGCAGGACTTGCAGCAGCTCTAACATCGGCTAAAAAAGGCAACAAGGTTTTAATCCTTGAAAAGATGGGTCGTATCGGTGGCAACTCTGTTATAAACGGTGGCGGTATGAGCGTTTGCGCTAACCCAGTGCAAGCAAAAACAGGCATTAAAGATAGCAAAGAGCTTTTCATCGCTGATTGTATGAAGGCTGGTCTTGGCATAAACCACCCAGAGCTACTAAATGCTATTGCTGATCGCGGTATCGACGCGCTAAATTTCTTAATCGAAAACGGCGTTCAGTTTAAAGAGCACTGCGCGCACTTTGGCGGCCACACCGTAGCTCGCTCAATGCTAACTACAAACGACTCTGGCTCTGGCTACATCCAGCCAATGTTAGAAAAATTTGAAGCATTAAAAGATAGCGGTTGCGAGCTTAGAAGAAGAGCAAAATTTGATGATTTTGTGATGGAGGGCGACAGGGTTGTGGGCGTAGTCATACGCGAAGAGTATAAATTTGACTCAAAGCTTTACAGCGATGACCTTGAAAACACAAGCGGTACCAAAAAGACGCTAAAAGCTAAAAAAGGCGTCGTGCTAGCAAGCGGTGGCTTTAGCAACGATAAGGCGTTTAGAAAGCTACAAGATCCTAGAATTCCAGATGATGTCGATGCGACAAACCACGCTGGCGCAACAGCTGGCGCGCTTTTAAAAGCGTTTGAGATAGGTGCGTATCCTGTTCAGATAGACTGGATCCAGTTTGGTCCTTGGGCTAGCCCAGACGAGAAGGGCTTTGGTACAGGTCCTATCCTAACTCAACAAGGCACATTTAAGTATGGTATCGCGGTCGATGTTCGTAACGGCAAGCGCTTTATGAACGAGCTAGCTGATAGAAAGACGCGCGCGGACGCTGAGTTTAAAATTTTACGCGAAGCACCGGGCAAGTATCCTATAACATTTGCTGATACAAAGATGGCGTTTAAAGATCTTAGCGAAGATGTTATCCAAAAAGGTCTTGCAAGTGGTAAGCTAGTAGGCGAGTGTGCAAATCTCGATGAGATCGCGTCAAAATACGGCGTACCAGCTGACGCGCTAAAAGAGACTGTTAAAAAATACAACGAAGGCGTAAGAGCGAAAAAAGATGAGTTTGGCAAGCAAGAAAGCGCGCTAAGCGAGATAAATGAGGCTGGACCATTCTATGTTATCCGCCTATCTCCAAAGCCTCACCACACAATGGGTGGCTTAAAGATAAATGAAAAAGCAGAGGTCATCTCAGCTAAAACTAACAAAGCTATCCCGGGACTTTACGCGGCTGGCGAAGTCACAGGCGGAACACACGGTGCAAGCCGTTTAGGAACGGTTGCGATTACTGATTGTATCGTATTCGGCATGATAGCAGGCGAGAATATCTAATTTACACTGCAAGAGCATTTTGCTCTTGCACTTACAAACAATATATTCAAATTTAAGGGCAAACAATGAAAAAGCTAAAACTAACAGCTATACTTATGTGCTTTTTCTCTATATATTTATTTGCTGCTGCTGATATAAATACTACTACTGTTAAGACAATAGTAATATCCGATGAACTTAGGCAAAAGCATAAGATAAAACCACACCATGAGCATTTGGCATTTGATTGTATAGATTGTCACGAAGGACAAGGTGATGATCCTAGTAAGTTTAAAGCCATAGGAGATAAAGGCTGTCTAAGCTGTCATAAATCAAAGGCATTTATGGCACAAAGATTAAAATTTATGGATACACTAAAAGCAAATCCACACAACTCAGTACATGATGGTCCTACACTATATTGTGATGAGTGTCACTTTGAACATAAACAATCAACCAATATGTGTACAGAGTGTCATGAACATGAGGTTCCACAATGGATGGGGGTAACACCATGAAAATTTCTAAAAAGGTATTGGCTGCTATTATATTAGTAAGTGGCATTATAGGATTTTTAGTTGTGCTTCCTGTTCACTATGCACTAGAAGAGACAAGTGGAGATAAGTTTTGCGTAGTATGTCATGAGATGGATCCTATGGTTATGAGCTATCAACATGATGTTCATAGTGGTAAGGGAGCTACTGGCACAAAGGCAAAGTGTGTTGATTGTCATATACCACATGATAATCTTGCAAAGTATGTCTTAACAAAGGCAAAAAATGGTATAGTTGAAGGATATGTTCACTTCTTTGGTGATCCTGATAGTATAGACTGGCATAAAAATCGTAAGAATAGAGAGAGTTATGTATTTGATAATGGTTGTATGAGCTGTCATACAGATATACTTACAACAACAGCTTCATCACAACAAGCTAAAAAGATGCATGCTCACTATACAAAGCTATTAAACACTGATAAAGAGATAAAGTGTGTAAGCTGTCATACAACAACAGGACATGGTGGCCAGATGAGAAACTATCTTGAATACTATAAACCAACTCTAAAAATCTATGAGAATAAGATGCTAGGTGAAAGGATAAAGGCTAAGCAGGAATTCTTTGGTAAAGATTATGAGCTTAGTAAGGAGGAGAGGGAGTATTTGGAAAAAAACACAAACAAAAAGTCTGGACACTAAGATGAAGCGTATCTTGCTATTTAGCGATGACTTTGAGCTAGCAGTAAGTCTAAAAACTATACTTTATCGCTTTAACTTTCGCATAGTTGAGTTTCAAAATGAGCGCGAGATTATAGCTGATTTTGACGCTGGTAGCAGATACGACCTTTATGTTTTTGAACTAAAGTCAAAAAACATAAACCTAAATTTAGTAAAATTCATACGCGATAATGAAAATTTTACCCCTATCATGCTTATCCTAGATGAGCGGCGCCCAGAGGTTTTTAAGAAAATTTATTACGCTAGGGTTGATGGTTTTATAGTTAAGCCATTCTTGCCTGATGAGATCATTTTTCATTTTTTCAAACTAACAAAATCTCTTTTAGGAACTCGTTTTGAGTTTGAAAATGGTCTAGTTTTTGACAGAAGTACACTTTTAATCACATACGATCAAGAAAAAATTTACCTTGGTAAAAAAGAGGCGATGCTACTTGAGTCACTAGGCAAAAACTCTCCGCATGTTGTTACTTTTAGCGAGCTTGAGTACTTTATCTATCACGGCGAAAATATCTCACAAGACCGCTTGCGTTCGCTTGTAAGAGAGCTTCGCGCCAAACTGCCAATAGACATCATAAAAACTGTACGCGGGGTTGGATACCGCATAGATTATATAGTTAGGGATAGATGATGAAATTTCTTTTTTCTCTATTTTTTATCACGCTTAGCCTTTTTGCAGGCGATTTTGAGTTTATAAGAGCCGAGCAGTTTGACCATACAAATGGCGTCCGCTCTTATGCATTTGTAGTAACAGATAAAAACTTACAAACCAAAACTATAGCAGACTTACTAAATTTAGACTCTAGTTTTCTTGTAGTAGCAAAAATTCGAGTCCTAAATGGTAATAAAAGCTACTATTTGCATGCTTATAAAAATGGTGAAAAAGCACTCGAGATAGACCTCTCACGAAGCGGGGCATGGGAAATTTTAGAAGCATTTAAGCGCTCATCTTTATAATTTTGCAAGTTTTTATCACTTACAAAGCCTTTAAAGGCTAAAATAAAGCAAAAACTAAAAGGCTAAAAATGAATATAACTCTACTAAATTTCACTCCGCTAAATGTTTGCTCGCACGCGATACGCACATGCTGGCAAAGCTTTGAACGAGGGGATAATGGCGGCGAGAAAGACCTTGAGCTGATTGACCGTGTTGGCAACAAAAATAAGCATGCAAGTACACTTGAGCATCTTTATTACAACTTCTATATTCAAGGAATTTCACGCGCCCTACTTCAAGAGCTAGCACGCCACCGTATCGCGAGTCTAAGCGTAAAATCAACTCGCTACACATTAAAAGAGTTAAAAAATGAAGCTGAGTTTAAATATGGTGAGTTTGATAGAGCCAGTTCTTATATAGTGCTAACAGGAAACGAAATGGTTGATAATGCAAGCATTACAGCACTTGAAAATTTACGCAAAATTCTAAGCACCACAACAACCAGCCTTGACATCGTTAAATACTGCCTGCCTGAGTGCTACAAAACAGAGCTTACATGGAGCGTGAATGCTAGAAGCCTGCAAAACTTTCTTTCACTTCGCTCTAGCAAGTCAGCCCTTTGGGAGATACGAAACCTAGCAAACGCCGTTTATGACGCACTTCCAGCTGAACATAAATTTATATTTAAAGAGTGTATACAGGGATAGTTTTAGCGGATTGTCAAAGATGGCTAAATCCGCTATTTTAAGACTTCACTTAAGTGTAAATTTTATGCCATTTTAAAGTGGGTATTTTTAAAATCAAGCAAATTTATAAATTTTTAATATTTTCAAGATGCGTAAAAAAGGTGTATTTTAAAGCGATACGACATAAAATTTATAAAAATTTATTAGTTTTTATGCAAAATTAAACTTTGCAAAGTATAATAAAATCTTAAACTTTCAATTAGGATCTTGTATGGAAAAATTCACAGAGCTTGTGAGGCTACTAAATTCGTTTATTTGGGGACCTTATTTTCTTATCGCCCTACTTTGCGGAACTGGGCTTTACTTCACTATAAAACTAAAATTTGTTCAGATTTTTAAGTTTAAGATGGGGCTTCGTAGGCTTTTTGGAAATTTCTCACTTCACGGCGAAAAGGCTGGCGAACACGGCATGAGTTCGTTTCAAGCTGTGGCAACCGCGATAGCAGCTCAAGTTGGGACGGGAAATTTAGTTGGAGCTAGCACGGCCTTGGTTATGGGTGGACCTGGAGCTATATTTTGGATGTGGATAGCGGCATTTTTTGGTATGGCAACAAATTTTGCCGAAATTTGCCTAGCTCAAATTTATAAGACAAAAGATGATAGCAATCACATCATAGGCGGCCCAGCCTTTTATATCTCAAAAGGCATAGGTGGCAAGGTAGGCAAAATTTTAGCCATATTTTTTGCCTGTGCTATCATCGCAGCTCTTGGCTGTATGGGGAATATGGTTCAAGCAAATTCCATCTCAGACGGCTTTTCTTCAGCATTTAACATACCAAAATGGGTAACTGGTGCCATACTAGCGCTTATTTGTGCTGTTGTATTTATAGGTGGGATAAAGTCTATCGCTCGTATAGCAGAAAAGATAGTCCCTACTATGGCGATCCTTTATGTGATAATAGGCTTTATAATTATATGTTATAACTTGGAACAAATTCCAGCGATATTTTCACTCATTATCGAAGCAGCCTTTAACCCAGCCGCAGCATGGGGAGGCGCTACTGGCGCTACAATGGCAGCGGCAATACGCTACGGCATAGCTAGAGGTCTTTTTTCAAATGAAGCTGGTATGGGCTCAACCCCACACGCACATGCAGCCGCAAAGGTAAAGCACCCAGTCGATCAAGCTGTACTTGGGATAATGAGCGTTTTTGTGGATACTTTTATTGTTTTAAATATCACTGTTTTAGTCATTCTAAGCTCTGGTGTGGTCGCTTTTAAAGAGGTTTCGGCTGGAAAATTTGAGCCAGTTTTTAAAGGCATACAGCTCGTACAAGAGGCGTTTTCTACCCATATATTAGGTAGTTTTGGCTACTCATTTGTGGCAGTTTGTCTTTTCTTTTTTGCATTTACAACCATTGTCGGGTGGTATTATTTTGCTGAAGTAAATATCCGCTATTTATTTGGGAAAAAGGGGATAAAATTCTTACAAATTTTAGTAGTTGTATTTGTATTTTTGGGTAGTCTTTCAAAGATAGATCTCGTTTGGGAGTTAGCTGATCTTTTTAATGGATTAATGGTCTTACCAAATCTTATCGCGATACTCATACTAAGTCCAGTTGTAGTAAAGCTACTTAGAGATCATAATGATGGCAAAAAGTACGACCAGCGCGACTATGTAAAGTGATTTGCTAAGAGTTAAGAAATTTATTTAGCATTATAAGAAGCATAACACTTAAAAGCGCGATGATCCAGCGCTTTTGTGCTATGCGTGAAATTTTGTGAGCAGTTTTTACACCAAAATACACCCCTATAACAGCCCCTATGCCCAACATCGCACCGATAGTGTAGTTTACAAAGCCGTGCAAAGCAAGACTTACAAACCCAGAGATAGAAGCAAAAATAACAAAAAACAGCCCCGCTGATGCAGCCTTTTTTATATCATAGTTTAAAAAACCAACAAGCAAAGGTATGATAAGAGCAGAGCCGCCGATACCCATACTTATGGCTGTTGTGCCTATTATTAATCCAATTAAAAAGAGTAAAAATTTTGACTCATTTGGCGCACCTTTTGGCTCTGATGGCGTGGTTAAGAGCTTTGCAAGATTTAATATCTGCAAAACTATTAGCATGCCAAGCAAAAATTTAGATGAAAAAAACTCAACCACAAATCCGCTTGCCATCGCACCGAAAAACCCACCAAGCCCTAAAATCAGAGCTGGCTTTACATCAAGTATTTTTGATTTAAAATTTACATATGAACCAAAAGCTGAGCTAAAAAGCATCTGCATTATACTAACACCAACGGCAAATTTCATATCATAGCCAAAAAGTAGCATACTAGGCACAACTACCGCACCGCCACCTATGCCAAAAAATCCACCTGCAAACCCCACAAATAGCCCTAAAATGATAAATAATAAATCCATGCGTATCCTTTATGTTATTGTATCACTATTTGGGTAAAAGTGTGGTTATGTTTAGTTTTTGTGAAGTTCATGTATCTTTTTTAGCCACTCATCAAGCGTCTTTTCAAAGCCAATGCCTTTGCTTTTATAAAATTTTAGTGGTTTTTGAAGGTATTTTTGCTCAACCCATCCGCCAAAATCATGCGGATAAAGGTAGTCTTTTTTTTCCGGTGCTGTATTTATAAGATACTTTGGAATTTCAAGCTTTGGTTCATTCTGAGCGTAATTTAGGGCAGAATTTATCGCCATATAGCTAGAGTTTGACTTTGGCGAGCTAGCTAGATATACAGCGCACTGAGCCAATATAATGCGCGCTTCAGGATAGCCTATCTTGCTGACGGCAGTAAGCGTGCTGGTGGCTAAATTTAGGGCATTTGGATTTGCATTGCCAATGTCTTCACTAGAAAATATAACCAACCTTCTTGCGATAAAATCTGCACTCTCGCCAGCAGCTATCAGTCTTGCAAGGTAGTAAATAGCAGCATCAACATCGCTCCCACGAAGGCTTTTTATAAGAGCACTAGCTAAGTGATAGTGTGTATCATCGCTACTGACCCCTTCATTTATGGCATTTGCTCTAAGAACTCGTAAATTTTCAAGAGTAACTTTTTCATCAAGTGCGATAGCAAATTCCAGCAAATTTAGCATACTCCTTGCATCTCCGCCACTACTTTTTAAAAGATACTCTTTTGCTTCATTTGAAATTTCAAACCTTACGCTTTGCCCTACTCTTTCTAGTAACTTTTCAAAATCCCCCGTATTTAAGGGCTTAAACTCAAAAAGCATTGAGCGGCTGCGTATACCAGAACTTAGAGTAAAAAATGGATTTTCCGTGCTTGCACCGATGATAAGTGCACGGTAGTTTTCCATGGGTATCAAAAGTGCTTCTTGCTGTGTTTTGCTAAGACGATGCACCTCATCTATGAAAAAAAGTGGTTTATTTAACGCATTTTCGTAGTTTTTTAGGATTCGGCGAAATTCCTCTATCTTTAAATTCCCACCATCAAACTCGTAAAAATCATAACTTAACGAGCTTGCCAAAGCCCTAGCAAAACTAGTTTTACCACAGCCAGCCAAGCCATAAAACATACTGTGTGGTACCTTGTCATTTTGGATGAATTTTTTAAAAACGGCTACCACATCGCTCTGACCACAAATTTCATCAAGAGTTTTTGGGCGAAATTTTAGAGCAAACATAGGCGTCCTTTTTATTTTTGTAAAATTATACTAAAAACCGCCTTTATCAAGACAAAAAACTAAATTTTGCCCTTTTTTAGTAGCCAGTAAATGTGTGGATTTATGACAGTTTCTCCGCGTGCAGCACAAAGCACGACCTCATCGTAGTAATAATCACAAGTCCCATAAGCATGATACTCATACGCACCAAAGCCATATCCCATGGGCGTGATCTCATTTCTGGCATACCAAGCAACCTTTGCGTCAATGTATTGTTTTGAGTCATTTGTGTAGACAAAAAGCGCTATCTCATCACGGTTTTTTTGACGCATCAACCAGATAAAAGCATTACCAATGTCATTAAAAAAATGGGTATCGCCGTTAGGAAGAACGGCTTGAGCGGTGTTGTAAAGATCTGTTATTAGTGTTTTGCTCTCACTACAAAGGTACTTATCAAGCTCGATCTCAAGCGGTTTTTTTTCACTATTTCCACTTACAACTAAAATTTTTGTATCACTAATATCAGCTGAAAATATCAATAGCCCCAAAACACCAAGCAAAAGAACGCCAGCAAAAATTTGCTTTATCACAGCAAAACTCCGACATTAAAGTAGTATTTTGCCACATAAAAACTACATATCATCGCATTTAAAACAAGCCAAAATGTTGAAAGCTCAAGCAGATGTGTATAGCTTTTTTTTGTAACTAGCTCGACTAAAAAAGGTGCGATACCAAAGAAGATTCCCAAAAACAAAGAGCCCCAAATCAAATAACCAATATAAAAATAATCCTTTAAAAGCATGCAATAAGGGCATTTATGGTTTGGCTGCTCATAGACATAAAGTCCAAAAAAGTATGTTATAGCGTAGTAAGCCACAAAAAGATATAGTAAATTTAGTGCAAATGTAGCCATTGATTGTTTTAGTGTGTTTAGTGTTATTATGGCTACTAAGATGACATAAAAAAATGTAGCGAGCATGGCTTGCGTATAGCCAAATGGCAGCTTTGGTGCCTGAAATACGACCGAGCAACAAAACACTGGCACTCGTAGCGGGATATTTGTAAAAAATAAAATTTCAACGACAAACTCAAGCAAGATAAAGACAAAAAGTATGCTAAAAAGAGCGTATTTGCGCTTTAAAAATGGGAAATTTACCTCTTTTAAATCTAGCGCATTTATAATAAGCCACAAACCAAGTCCAAAGATAAGTAAAATTTTTAGCAAAAGCAATAAATTTCCATATCCGTTTGAGCCCACCACTCCAGCTGAACACATCGCGCCTGGAACTACATTTGCAAGCTCATTTACCGTAAGTGCAAAAAAGATAAATAAAACTATCTTGCAAGTTATGGTAAAAAATAGTATGGTGTTTATTAGGTAGTTGCGCTTTTCAAGGCTATATTGTAAATTTGTAGTGGCGTTAAAGTCCCAGTGTCTGACTATGCGTATGATATTTATCTGCGAAATGCCGAGCAAAACTATAATAACAAGCTCGATAGCTAAAAATGCGATGACCTCATTTGAAAGAAAGATACTCATAAAATTTCGCCATCTCGCATATTTATACGCTTATCAACAAACTCAAGCTCATCAAAAAGCAAGTCGTGCGTGGCGACGATAAGAGTTTTGTTTAAAGATTTAAATTTTTGCATCATTTGGATAAACATAAGCGAGTTTTCTTTGTCTAAATTTGCCGTTGGTTCATCAGCTAAGATGATATCTGGATCCATAACAAGGGCTCTTGCTACGGCACATCTTTGCTTTTCACCCCCGCTTAGACTAGAGACTAGTTGCTCTTTTTTATGAGCTATATTTGCTAAGTTTAGGGCATTATCTATCTTAGTTAAAATTTCCGCCTTTTTTAATCCAAGTAAACTAAGTGGTGCCATAACATTTTGCTCAACGCTAAGCCCATCAATTAAGTTAAATGACTGAAATATAAAGCCAAGCTCCTTGTGGCGGATACTAGAACTCATGAAGTCTGGAAGTTTTGAGATATTTTGCCCGTTTATTAAAATTTCTCCACTACTTGGCTTACTAAGTCCTCCCATTAGCGATAAAAGCGTGCTTTTACCACTGCCGCTTACACCTTTTAATATGACTATCTCGCCGTCATTTATGCTTAAATTTATATCTTTTAACGCACAAAATTCATTTACCTTGCCTTGGTTGTAAATTTTAAAAAGATTGTTTATCTGTATCATTTTATTGCCTCGCTCATGTCACTTATGGCAACTCTCCACGCTGGAATGATGACAAATGCCAAAAACGGAACCACGCTAAACAAAAAGACCAAAAACAAAATATCAAAGTCAATCACAGGTGTAAAAGTGATGAAATTTTGTATATCGCCACCTAAAAATATCTCGCGCAGCAGCGGTGCATTAAATACAAAAACATAGGCATAAGCCAAAGCGCAACCTAATAAAAAGGCACTAAAGCTTACTATGAAATTTTGTATAAACTTAAGCGCTATAATATCCTTTATAGCATATCCTATGCTTCTAAGGACTGCCATCTCGCGCTTTTTCTCGCCATAGACTAGTGAAATTTGATTTTTTAAAAGTATAAAAAATGCCACCATCGCAACCACATAAAGCACCATAAAAACACCGCCTTTATAGTAGTAGATGTGCTTTAGGTCTGCCACGCTATCTTCAGCCGTATATGCAAATGTGTTTGGATAAAGGTTCATTATCTTTAGGGCAACTTCGCTGATCTCATTTTTATTTGCTACGCTTACAAAAATTTTAGTATATTCTGCATTATCAAGACTAAGCACCTCTCTAGCCGTATCTTCATGCATATAGATAGTATTGCTTGAGATGATGTTTGTTGAGTGAGGTGCGGTTTTGTTGATTTTGATTGGGATTAAATTTTCTTCAGTTAAAAAGTTAAAAACATCTTCATAGTAAAGCTCATTCATCGCAGCCTTTACACCTTCGCCTATAACCATCTCATCAGCCCCAAGTGCATTATCTGCAACGATATTAAACCAAATTCTCTTTTGTGCAAAATAATACCTACCATCAACAGCACCTATGGCATCGCTAACACCGCTTATTTGCTTAAAGTCATAGATATATCCATCATGCATCGTATCTCGCTTGCCGCCACGAAGCGCCTCTACAACTATATCAGGGCGTGTATTTATGCCATTTACTAAATCATACTGAATAGAATTTGATATAAAAAGCACAGAGCTTAGAACAAAAATGATAAAACTAAATATAAAAAAGCTAAAAGCATGGTCAGCTCGCTCTTTTTTTAGTAAAATAACTGCGTAGTTTATAAAATTTTTACCTATCATAGACAAATTTCCTATACTCATCACCAGCAAAGCTAAATGCAGGTCTGGCATCTTTTATCTTTGTTGCAAGAGCTGAAATTTCAGCTAGCTTACTAGCCCTATCAAAACTAGCATAGTGAGCAAAAATAAGCAAGTATATAACACCAAAAGATATTGCTAAAATGGTTAGAAATTTCATAGCCCAGTAAGCATCTGCTCGCTTATATCGCTAAATTTTAAAACCGCCTTACCAAAATGATCTTTAGCAAAATTTATCGCATCACTCTCTTTTTCAAAGGGCACAAGCTCATCACCCATAGGGCCATAAATGTTTGATCCGATAACAAAAAAGGCACTCTTAGCATCTATCTTATGAAGCTTATAATAATCGCTCACAAACACACGCTCAAATTTTTTACCATTTTTAAAATAGTATTTCATAAGATCTTTCACACCATCAAAGTACAAATTTTGGCTACCATCTTCTATCATCGCCGCCCAGTTTGGATTTTTAGCTACAAGCATGCCACATATAGGACACCTAGCGTCTGCTGGGACTTCTATTTTTTGTAATTTTTGAGCTATAGTTTTTGGTGCATCCCAGATATAAAGTGCGGCAGCGTTTATGCTTTGTTCATCTTGGTTTTTGCAAATTTTGGCTAATTTTTCTTTTAAAGCCTCAATGTTTTGAACGCCTCTTTTGCTTACTCTAGGGCAATTTTGCTTATAAAACTGCTCGCCTTTTTTATAAATTTGCTCCATATTTGCCGCCTCTTGTGGCAGCTCTTGCGCATAAAGTAAGCTGGCAAAAAGTACTAAAAAAAGACCAAATTTCATATTTAAACCTCGTTGTTATTTACTTATACCATCTAAAATTTTGGCATTTTCGCAAGCTTCAAGCAAGTTCATATCGCAAGCCTTTTTGAAAAACTCTTTTGCTTTTGCGTTATCAGCAGCAACACCCTTGCCTTCAGCATAAAGTATGGCTAGGTCGTTACATCCTCTGTTATTGCCAAGGTTACATGACTTTTCAAAATTCTCTTTTGCCTTTTTATAGTCGCGATCCGTGCCAAGACCGTTTGCATATAAAAGCCCAAGCGCATCACAACTAATGCCAACACCACCGCTGCAAGCTATGGTGTAGAAATTTTTAGATTTATTTAGATCTTGACTCTCGCCTATACCGTTTAAATATATATATCCAAGGTTATTACAACCCCACATATCTCCGTAATTACAAGACTTTGTATAAAGCTCAACTGCCTTTTTAGCATCTCTTGCTACCCCTGCACCATTAGCATACAAAAGTCCTAAAGATGCACAACCTTCATTATCTGCACACGCTTTTTCATAAAATTTCACAGCCATTGTGAAATTTTGATCCACTCCACGACCACTCTCATACATATGTGCTAAGTTATTGCAAGCTGACGCAAATTTGCCATCACAAGCTTTTTTGTAGTACTCTAACGCCTTTGCATAATCCTTTGTAACACCACCAGTACCCTCATCATAAGTCACGGCTAAGTTATAGCAGCCAGATGCTTTATGCTCCTCTTTGCAAGCCTTTTCGTAGATCTCGATTAGTTTCATATGATCACCACTCTCTTTAGCCTGCATACCATCTTTAATAAACCCTGCATTTGCCATACTGGCTAAAAATAGCGTTGCTAAAAGTAGCTTTTTGCTTGCTGCACCTAGAAATTTCACTTTGTTTGTATTCACATTTTCTCCTTAATTTATATCGTTTTTATATCTTTGCCCTTAAGTGCTAAAATACTTATAGACACGATAAATAAAACTAATGCGTAGATAAAATTTGGCACCTGAGGGGCTTGACCAGCTGCATAAGAGTGAAGCCCTGTAAGGTAAAAATTTACGCCAAAATATGTCATTATTATCGAGCCATAAGCAAAAACAGAAGCTACACAAAAAATATAAACTGAATTTAGTTTTGGCACAAATCTAAGATGTAAAACTATCGCATACACAAGGATAGAAACATAAGACCAAGTCTCTTTACTATCCCAGCCCCAGTAGCGACCCCAGCTCTCATTTGCCCAAATTCCACCAAAAAAGTTACCAACCGTAAGCATAGAAAGCCCAACTATCAAGCTTAGCTCGTTTATGGCTGTAATGTATCGGATTTGAGCATTTATGCGTTCGCTATTTTTGGTATTTTTTAAAACCATTAAAGTAAGCCCCATAAGCCCAAGCAAACATCCAAGCCCTAAAAATCCATAACTTGCCGTAATAATAGAAACATGTAGCGTTAGCCAGTATGACTTTAAGACTGGGACTAAATTTGTGATTTGAGGATTAACAAAACTTAAGTGAGCCACAAGCATTACGATAGCAGCTAGTAAACAAGAAGCTGATATAGTAAGTAGCGAACTTCTAAAAAAGACAAGTCCAGCAAGTATAGCTGACCAGCCTATATAAACCATGCTTTCATAGCTATCGCTCCAAGGTGCGTGCCCTGATACATACCAGCGAAGTGCAAGCCCTAAAGTATGAACTATAAAACCTAATAACAACAACACAAAAAGGCTCTTTTTTATAAATACAAATCTCTTGTGAGCCAAAATTTCGCTAAAACCTGCAAAAAGTGCAAAAAGACCTAAAAATAAGTAAAAATAGACTAAATTTTTAAATACTCCAAGCTTATTATAAAGCACCTCTGCTTTTACTCGCCCCTGCTCTGGCAAGATATGAGATGAGTTTTTTTGCTGATAGTTTTTTATCCCTTTTAGCGCGGCATCTGCCTTTTGCCACTCATTTTGAGATATACCTAAATTTAAGCCCGTCAAATAGTCATTTAATATGACTTTTATCTCTTTGCTGACACTTGGATTTGCAAAGGCTTCATTTGGAGAGAGCCACTTGTTTGTAGGGTCTCCTGAGATAGGGATAAACCTAAAAAATACACCTTTCATCGTAAGATAAGCGATATTTATACGCTCATCAAATTTTATAAGCTCATTTTCTAGCGTACCTCTCTTTGAAGCTGACTTTTCATTTGCCTCTTCAACCTCTTTATCTAGTTTATACCGTCCCTGCTCATCAAACATAAAGTTAAAGCTCACAAACTGCTCATCTTGGGATAAATTTAAAAGCTTTTTTATCTCATTATTTTTTACTTTTATGATCTTTAAGTCTTGCCAAAGCGTTGGGTCTATACTCATACCAAGCACAACTTGCTCAGGGCTTAGTCCAAAAAGTGAGTTTGTGCCAGCCATTTTACTGACTATCTCGCTAGCCTCAGTACTTATGGGCTTTATGCGCCCCATATAATCTTGCACTAAAAGTGTAGAAAATTCACCATTTGCATGATTTGCTGTATTTTGCCTGAAATTTTGTATATCATTTTCAGAGGCATTTGTAGGTAAATTAGCAAAAACTAGCAAGGCAAAGACAAGAACTAGCTGGCTATTTTTTACAAATTTACTTAACTTTAAAAAACGGCTATGCGGTGTAAAAAAGTTTGCAACAAATCCCACGCAAAGCAAGAAGTAGCCGATATAGGTTGGAATTTTACCTGGATCACGGTTAACCTCTAAAACCGTTCCCCTCTCATCTTTATCATAAGATGACTGAAAGAGTTTATATCCTTGAAAAGTTAGCGGATTGTTCATAAACACGACAAAATCCATAACTTTTAAGCCGTCCCTTTCAACTTCAATGGCACTTGCATAAGATGACGGACTTTGCGAGCCTGGATAGCGTTCAAGCATGAAGTCATTTAGCCTGATAGAAAATGGCAAATTTATAATCTTTGAGCCCCAAGCTATGAGAATTTGCTTGCCATTTTGCTCTATAACCTTTGGCTCACTAACCCAGCCTACACCACCTTTTATGCTTATATCTTGCATATTTGTATCATTAAAGCCAACTTTTAGATTTAACACTCCGCGCTTACCTTTTGGTGAGGGCTCGTATGAGTGAAATTTTACTTTTAATGTGTTACCGTCTATTGGCTGAGCGATCTCAAAGCTATTATCACCTATTTGAGCTAGCTTAAGGTAGTGTTCGTAAATTTTGCCATCTGCTTCTATCTGTAAATATGGCTTTACGCTTATCATCTCATTTGAAACCTCATGCTCTCTAACATGTAAAACGCCCTCTTCGCCCATATATCTAGTCATAAAAGCTCCAATAGCTATAACAATAAAGGCAAAATGAACTACAAATGCGCCAAAGCGACGCCACATCTTTGTGCGAAATATAATCCCAAAAAGACTAACGATAAGCAAAAGCATTACGGCTTCATACCAAAGCGCTTCATAGACAAAAATTTGTGCTGTAGCTGTGTCGTAGATACTCTCTAAAAAGGTAGCGACACCAGCCGCCACCGCAAGAGCTAGAAGTAAGAGGAGAACAAATTTATAAGAAAAAAATAACTTTACCATGCTCCCCTCAAAAATTTTTACAATATACTATATGTCTGTCCTGCGTATAAGATAAACATACGAAGCATAAGCACGCCCACAATACTAGCTAATGCACTTACATAAAATGCAAGGCGTGTATGCGCAAAAGTCTTGCCTAGACAGAAATTTAAAACCAACGGCAAGCCAAAACCAACACCCATAACTCCTATCCAAAACATTTTAGCATAAAATCCATCAAAAAATGCAACACTTGCTGCTTTTTGCACATCGCTACCGATGATAAGTGACACAAATAGCATACTTATAAGCAAAATTTCAGCTACAAGCACTGGCCACTCGATAGTATGAAGTGTTTTCATATCTGATGAGTGTGTATCCTCGCCAAAAAATAGTGCAGCTATTATACTAGAGCCAGCGATTCCTGCGCTTAGACCAGATGCAACAAAAAGTGCTGGAAGCACAGCTGTATTTAGTATAGGAAATCTTACTAAAACAGAAATCAAAAAGCCAGTATAAGCACAAATCGCAACCGCAAAAATAAGTGTAAGCACGAAAACTAGCGGGCGGATGGCATTTACTATAGCCATGATAAATTTAATAAGTCCAGAAAAAATTCCAAATCCCAAAAGCTCTTTTTCAAAAGCATAAAGACACATCACAAAGCTTAGCGGTATGTAGATACAAAGTGCTGCAACACCGATAGACATAACTGAGTTAAAGTTATAATTTATTAAAATTTTCCAAAACAGCAAAGGTCTGTCAAGATCTGCAACAAGGCAAACCATACCAAGCAATATAGTAACTAGCGAAAGCAAGCTAGCGCCTTTAAATAACGGTGTTATCTCGCATTGTTTTTTATAATACCTTATCAAGATAGCAACTATAAGTGCTCCACCACTCATACCAGCCAAAAGCAAATATACAGCGATAGGCCAGTGCCATACGACAGCTCCGTGTGAAAAAGTTTCAGTGAAATTTATAGCACCATTCATATCACACCCCCATCTTTATAGCAGGTATATAGCGCAGACTTGGCTTTGTGCCACATTCTGGACGCATTCTTAGACTATCTTTTATGCGAAGTAGCTTGCTAATTTGCGACTCTTCATCATTAACATCACCAAATACTAAAGCATCGTACCTACAAGACTCAACGCACGCTGGCTGCTCGCCCTTTTCTATCTTAGTATCTAGGCAGAAGTTACAGCTTTCTGCGGCTTTTGTTTCGTGATTTATAAATCTTACATCATAAGGACAAGCTACGATGCAGTATTTACAGGCGATACAATCATCAGTCTTCATTGTAACTATGCCAGTTTTTTCATCTTTGCAACAGGCGTTTGTTGGACAGACATTTACGCAAGGTGCGTCTTCGCACTGCTGGCAAGAAATTCTGACAAATCTCTTATCCATGCGGTTTTGCGGATCTGTTTTATCCTGCACAAAAAGCCTCATTTGACCTTTTGGTACGATGTTTGTTTTCACGCACGCAACTTCGCAGTCAGTGCAACCTACGCATTTGTTTTGATCAAATATCATACCAAAATGCGGTTTTTTCTCTACCTTAGGCTCTTGTGTGCCTTTTTTTGGCTCACTTGGAGTTGCCGCCGCCATTGCAACTGCCCCAACACCAACGGAGCCAAGAGCGATGTATCTTATAAACGCTCTTCGTTGATTTTTATTGTCCATATGACCTCTCCTCCACTTTCATGTAGAAAGATTTATTTTACACCGTGAAAACTCTTAACTTCTTCAGCACTCATTTTTTTAGCTTCTTCAACTAATTCACCAGGCTTGAAAATTTTAAGAAGTTCTGTTTCAAATACAACAGCCGAACCACCAGGTATAACTTCAACACCGTTATCTCCATAGGCTAGTTCGCTAGGTATTACAAATTTATACTTTGAGCCAACACTCATAAGTCTTAAACCCTCGCTTAAACCCTCAATGATATTTATAAGCGATAAATGCGATGCTTTGCCGGCTTTATAAGTATCTTCAAAAACTTCTCCATTTGGTAAATATGCCTTATAATTTACCAAAACTATACTCTCAGGCTTTGGCTTATCGCCTTTAGCGTCTTTTAAAATTTCATACTGCAAGCCACTTTTTGTGGTTTTTACTTTTGAATTTTTTGCATTTTTCTCTAAAAATTCTTTTGACTCTTTTTTGTTTTTAGCTAGCTCTGCCTTTTGCAAATCTTGCGCTGCCTTATTTAACGCCTCTGCTCTGTCATTTAGTAGCGTTATAACTTGGTCATTCGTAAGCTTTGTCTGGTTTTTTATAGCGTCTAAGAAGCCTTGTACTACGATTTCTGTATCAGTTTGAACGCCAAGAGCTTTATGGTTATTTATCTGTTTTAAAAGATAACCACCGGTTGAAGCGCCTAAACTATAAGCCTCTTTTTGTTCTTTCGTGCTTAGCTCAGCACCAAAAACACAGCTTGCTAAAAATGATATTGCGATAAAACTATTTAAAATTCTCATCTTGTCCCTACCTTAAAGTTAAATTTTGGGGGCTAGTTAAAGCCCCCGTGTGTCATTAAATTTTACTATTCAAAATTCTTTGAGCTTCTTCTACATAACCTTTAGCAGCATCAAGTCTTTGTTTAGTATATTTAAAGCCGTGCATACCCCATGAGCCATCTTTTTCAAGTAGATCAACAGTGTCTTGAGCTTTTTCGATCAACTCATAAACTCTTGACTTTTTAGTTGCGTCAAGTTTAGTTGTTTCAAGGATCTTATACATTCCCTCGATACCAATCTTAACTTGAGTATAGCCATTTTTGATTGGAGTTTGCCATCCCATAACCTCTTCATAAGCTTGTTTTTGAGACTTAAAGTGTAGTGTCTCTTTTAGCTCAGATAGTACTGGGCTGTGGCAGCCTTTGTTCTCAACCATATCAAGATCCGCCCAAGATGTTCTTGCGCAAGCCCACATAAGGTCTACGAAGTTTCTACCATCTTCATTTCTTTGGAAGTGCCAATCTTTACCATCTCTTGGAGATTTTGAAGCATCGCCAGCTTTCATAGATTTTCTATCAGCACTTACATCGATTTTCCAGATGTGTGAGCGGCGTTGTGTATCAAAGCCTGCTTGATCTTGGAACTGAATAGCATAGAAATTCTCGCAGCTCATCATAAATGGCATGTGGCAAGATGCACATGAGTTATCTTTATGTGTGTCTGCTCTTTGAGCTATATAAGCTTGTTCTTGGTGACAATCAGCACAAGTTTTTCTAATTTTTGGCTTAGTATAGAATGAACTTAGATAAGCTTGCTCTGAGTTGTAGTTTAGACCTTTAACATTTTTATCGCCAGTTACTAAACCTGTGTTATCGTGTGGATCGTGGCAAGTAACACATCTCATGCCTTTTTCATAGTGAGCA
Source organism: Campylobacter suis (assembly GCF_905120475.1). Lineage (NCBI taxonomy): Bacteria > Pseudomonadati > Campylobacterota > Epsilonproteobacteria > Campylobacterales > Campylobacteraceae > Campylobacter > Campylobacter suis. The sequence continues at coordinate 36,622 of NZ_CAJHOE010000007.1, forward strand.
GTGAAATATGACTGTGAGCCCTCAGAACCACATCCTGGTCCCATTGATTTAAATTTAGAGCTTAGCGCTAGATCTGGAGCGATCTTGCCAAGTGGGTGAGCCTTATAAAGGTCTGGACTCCAGTTAAATCTTTGGTGACAGCGTTCGCAGTTTGAAATTCTAAAGTTTGTAGCACCATCAAGGTGACCACCAGCGCCGTGGCACTCCTCACAGCTTACACCTTTTGAGATAGTGTGTTTTCTAAGCTCGTTTGGATTACCAAGTGCAGCATAAAACTCTTCTTTTGTTTTAAAGTCAAATTTGAACGGGTGGCAAACTTCGCAGTAAGAAGCGTTTGCTTGGAAGTTCATAGTATCTTTATACTTTGCAGCATAAGATGCAAGACCGCGTACATAACCAGTATTTAAACCATACTCTTCAAGAGTTTCTGGGAATTCTGGAACCCATTTTTTGATCTTTTTAACAGTTTCAGGAGTTAGGTTAAGCGCCCAAGTTCTTTGCCATTGGTTTGAACCTGGAGTGATAGTACCTGTTCCATCTTTTAACATACCGCCCTCAACATGGTATGTACCACGAAGCATCCACGCATCAACAAATCCAAATTTTGTTCTAAGGTGTCCAACAGTTGCATAAATTACATCAGGTGTGATACCTTTTGGTAGGATTGAAGCTGTATCTTCTGTGAAGACTGGGTCAGTTAGGTTATTGTTTAACTCTGGGTGTTCACCAGGGAAACGAATAGTTGTTGAGTGTCTTGATCTGCTCCAAGCTTCATACTGTGCAGGGTGGCACTCGCCGCATTTTTCAGAACCAACAAATTTGTTAGGAAACATTAGTGATGAACCGGCTGGAATTCTATACATCATAGAGCTATAGCCAGTGCCCGCTTCACGCTTACTAACTTTAGAAAGATCTTTACCATGACCCTCTTCTAGCCACTCATGACCACGGTCTACGACTTTGATCTTGCCATCTACTTTACCACCATATTTTGTGAAAATCGGGTGGTTTTTAAATAGCCAGTTGTACATCTCTTGCTCTTCTACAATGTAGTCTTGCAATGTCACAACACCTCTGTCTTTTAGCGTACCCTTAGGGTTTGCTATAACGCCCCTTGCAGCTTCTGTCATCTGCATATGAGCGTGTCCGCCAGCTTCTGCGGCACAGGCGCTAGAAGCAAAAATGCTAAGACCTGCCGCTAAGCCGAGTAACACTTTATCCAAATTTTTCATGTGTCCTCCTTCGCGAAAATTTGAATAGAAAATCAAAATGACTTCTTATTGAGAATATTACCAATAAAAAAGGGGGAAATAGGGGGAAAATAAATAAATTATGAATTAAAAATATTAATTGTAAATATTACGCTATTATTTACATTGCGAACAGAGATCTCTCCGTTGTATTTTTTAATGATCATCTGGCTCATATAAAGACCAAGTCCGCTGCCAGATTTTTTAGTAGTAAAATTTGGTTCAAAAATTTTACTTATAACGCTATCATCGATGTTTCCAGCATTATTTTCTATCATTATCATTTTTGAGTTTTCATTTATGAGTGATGAAATTTTCACCTGTTTTTCTGAAATTTCTTGCCCATTAAAAGCCTCTTTTGCATTGTTTATAATGTTTATTAAAATTTGTATTATTTCATTTACATTTCCAAAAAGGGTAAAATTTTGCTCTGGTTCAAAAAGTACATTTACGCAGTGTTTTTTAAGTGGGGCGCGAAGTAGTTTTATGGCTTGATTTATCGCTGTATAGCTTGAAAATTCGGACTTTGGAGCATTTGGATTAAAGAAGTTTTTAAAATCATCAATAGTCTCAGACATAAATTTAACCTGCTCATCCGTCTCTTTTATCTTTTCATTTAATATCTCTTTTGTTAACTTTCCGCGCTCATTAAAAAGCTCTAAATTTATAAGTATCGAGCTTATTTGGGCTAGTGGCTGCTTCCATTGATGGGAGATATTGCCTATCATCTCACCCATGCTGGCTAAACGACTTTGATTTATCATCAACTGCTCGTTTTGTTCTTTGATTTTGGCTACTTTTTGATGAATTTTAAATACAAAAAACAACAATACCATAACAACGACAAGCAGAGCAATAGCACTGGCTATAAATTCATTTTTATGATAGCTTAATATATGTTTTACAGGTATTTTAAACGAGATCATAGCTATAGTGTCGCCCACCTGACCTTGGAAATTTTCTATATTTTTATACTGCTCGACCATTTTTTTTGGCGCACTATTTATGTTATGACAAACCACGCATGAGGCTTGTGAATTTTTAATAGGAAGTCCTACATATATATAGGATGCGTTTGAATCATAAATGATCTGTGAATACTCTTCGTATTTTTTCTCTTTGAAATTTTCTAAAATTTCATACTCAAATGGCGTGCCTTGATGGGCTGGATTTAACGGATCGGTGGCTATTAATTTATAGCTATAGTTTATGTTTTGCTTTTGAAGCTGAATTTCATAAATTTCTCTTGTTATATAAGATGATGAAAGAAGCCTTGGATCAAAAAACTCTGGCGATAGATCACCACTTTCTTTTAGTTCATCTATTAAGGGGCGCTGAACATTTGAGACATAGTCTCTGACGGCATTCATGGTATTTAAAACATGCAAGGCCTCTTGTTTTGCATCTTTTAAAGCAAGCTCTCGATAAAACGCAAAAAACATCGAAAGTATGACTATGTAAAGCAGTGCAAATACCGATATAATCAGCGCAAACCTATACTTCAAACATATATCCTATGCCGTATAAATTTTTAATAACATCCTTGCCGACCTTTTTTCTAAGCTCTTTTACTATCGTCTTTATAGCCTCTTTTGTTGGCTGCTCAAACTCCCACATATAATCAAAAAGTTCCTCGTAGGTTACATTCTGATTTTTATGGTTTAAAAAGTACTCAAAAAGCTTACTTTCGCTCTTTGAAAGGTGCTGAATTTGCTCATCTTGATAGTGTATGATCTTTTTAGCAAAGTCATACTCCATGCCATCTTTTATCTTTACTATCGGCTGATGGTCTACCAGCTCTAAAGCTACATCCTTAAGAGCTCCGATTAGTGCATTTTTATCAAAAGGTTTTAGCAAAAAGCGTGTTATTTTTAGCTCAACTGCGCGCCACAAGTACTCTTGTTCGGTATGTGAAGAGACTATGATGATAGGGATTTTATGATTTTTAGCTCGTACTCTTTTTATCACTTCAAGCCCATCTATATGTGGCACAGTGATGTCAAATATAAAAACATCATATAAATTTGTCATCGCTTCATCAAGAGCCTCAAGTCCGTCTTTCACTCCTTTTACTTCGTTGAAAAATAGACCCAAAACCTCAGTCATATTTTTTAAAATTCCAGGCTCATCTTCGAGACAAAGCGCCTTTTTATTTGACAAAATATCCAAGATGCTATCATCTAACATAAATTTTCCTTTTTGTAAGAAACTTAATATAACATACCAAAGCTTAAAAATGATGATAAAATTTATAAATTATAAATAAATTTTAAGTATTTTGGTGCTTTTTGCCACTTTTTATTTATTTTTTATTGTATTTTTATCTTAAAATTGAGATAATAAAAAACACAAATTTCATGCAAAGGAGTTTCATGTTTAAAAACTTGAAAATTTCAACGAAACTCACTCTGACAAGCTGCGGCTTGGCAGTTTTGATTTTGTTGATGGTCGTGGGTATAGTTGCGTTTAAGTCGCTAAAAATGGCAAATGAAAATACAAGTGCCTATATAAAAAGCGAAGTCGAGAAAAACGCCAAAAGCATAGCAGTATTTTTATCTGATGGCTTGCAAGCTTCAAGGGTGCTTTCAGAAATGATCTCTGGAACGCTTGAGTCTGGGCACAAGCTCTCGCCTGAGTCTTTACTTGATGTATTTTTAGGTGTTGCAAAAAATAATCCAAATTTTGCAAGTGTTTGGTTTATGCCTGATGATAAGAGGTATTATAGTAAAGAGATAGATGGTGTATATGGAAAGTTTGTCTCTAAAACAAATGACTTTATAATACCTATAGTTTCAAATGCCACTGGTACTCCAGTTCAAGATCAAAGTGAGGGCGATCACCTTCAAAAAGAGTTTTATAATGCTTCAAAAAATAGCAAAAAAGCTCAAATTTTAGACCCATATGTTGATGTTTTAGAGGGTAAAAATGTCTTAATAACATCATTTACTTCGCCAGTTATCGTAGATGATAAAGTCGTGGGCGTCGTTGGTATAGACATGAATGTAGCAAAGTTACAAGAAACCGTGGGAGCTATAAAGCTTTATGATACAGATTATAGCTTTTTATTCTCTCATACAGGTAAATTTGTAGCCCACAATAAAGCCGAACTCATAGGCAAAAAGGCTACAGATATTAACCCGGATCTTCAAGTTTTTATAGATAGGCTATCAACAAACGAGTCGCTCGAGATAGAGACTGTTTCAGTTCTTACAAACCGTGCGGCAAAGATGGTGTATGCTGGTATTAGTGTGCCTGAATTTGATAAAAACTGGGGCATAGTTTTGGTGGCTGATGTAGACGAGACTTTAGCAGATGTCAATGAATTAAAAAATTTCATGATCATCTTTTCGCTAATCTCAGTCATAGTGCTATTCCTAACGATGTGGTCTTACTCTAGGACATTTGGTAAACGCATAGAAAGAGTAGCTAGCAACCTTGAGCACTTCTTTGAGTTTTTAAATTTCAAAACTGATAAAGCTGAACTAATAGCAATCAAAGCTAACGATGAGATTGGCAAAATGGGTATGCTCATAAATGATAATATCAAAATCACTCAGCAAAATTTAGTCGAGCAAAATGAGTTCATCGCTCAAGCTAGCGGTTTTGTGGATCAGATAAAACAAGGCAACTTCACTGCTACGCTTAACGCACATACCGCTCACCCAGCCCTAAACGAACTAAAAGAGACATTTGCTCAACTACAAAGAGCTCTTAAGGATGGTATAGCTAATAATGTAGTAGAGCTAAGTGGCTTACTAGATAAGTTTAAGAATCAAGACTATACAGGTAGAATGAATGACAATGGTCAAATAGCAGTTGGCATAAATGCTTTAGGTGATGCTATAACAGCTATGCTAAAGACAAATTTAGACCAAGCAGAAGTTCTTCAACAAAAAGCTCAAATCCTAGCTGATTCTATGAAACAAGTAACAGATGGAGCAAACTCTCAAGCAAATAGCTTACAAGAAAGTGCAGCAGCAGTTGAAGAGATGAGT
>NZ_CAJHOE010000008.1 GCF_905120475.1 Campylobacter suis
TGTCGTTGATAACTGGATAAATTCTGGCGCTAAAATAGACCTTGGAAATGGCAACAATAAACTATCTGTTGGAACAAACATAGATAGCGCAACTGTAATAGCTGGTGATGGCAATGATGTTGTGAACGTCAATGATTGGGTAAGAGCTGCTTCAAATATAGACCTTGGTGATGGCAATGATACGCTAAATATAGGAAATGGAGTTTATAATAGTACTATAAATATGGGTGCTGGTAATGATACATTAAACATCAAAGATGCTATTGATAGAACTAGCATAAATCTTGGCGATGGAGATGATACTATCATTATAGAAAAAGGCGGAGTTATAGGCAGTACTGAAGATGAAGGTGCGATCGATGGTGGAAGCGGATACGATAAACTCGTTTTATCTAATCCAGAATCAAGCATAAATTTAACTCATTTAGCATTCCATGCAAACAATATCGAAGAAGTAGATGTGTCTGGTGGCACAAATGCTACGACTATCAATGTTAAACTAGCCGATGTTATTAACTTAACAGATGAGAATAATAAGTTAAGAATAACAGGTGATGCAAATGACAAGGTTGATTTTAAAGATAGTGGTTGGGAAAAAGTCGCAACTACGGATGATGGCTATGATGCATATACAAATTCTAGTAATTCTAGTGTAACTATCGAGATAAAACAAGGCATAGATGTAGATTTATAGTAGCACATGTAAAAGGGCGTGGGGGAGGGTTAACTTCCCTTGCATAATTTTGCTTTTGTAAAATAATACAAACTATAGCCTATATAAATTTTTACTTTGAGCGAACCTAAGCAAACTTTACACAGCCGTTATTTATATTCCCACTTCGGATTATAAATGGCTGTGTATTGTTTTGTTTGGGTCAAATAGCACTTAAAATTTCTTTTATATCACTGTATCTAATATCTTTGATATCCATTTTGCCAAATGCTGGTAAAAAATATTGTTTATGTCTGCAAGCAACCTTTGATAAATAGCTCTCTTTTTTACCATTTTTTCATTTATGCTCTATGATTTTGTAAAAAAGATTTTCATAGATATAAGCGTCCTTTTTCTTGCCTCTTAACTCATCTATATTTTGTTTTCCGCTATTTAGTTTTTTTAGTATTTGCATGGTTTTTGTTTGCGCTATTGCTACCGTAAAAATACTTTCTTGCCTTTCGCCTATTTTTATAAATTTGCTATCAAATTTAAGGCTAAAAGTTTTTGTGCCTTTTGGATTTATAAAAATATAAAACTCTTTGGGGTTATTAACTACTTTTTTATATTGTCTGAGTTGTGGTATAAGATTTTTAATATCTTTATCTTGTATAGTTATTGTTGCGATATTTTCCACTTTGCTCACTTTTGGATAATTTTTGGAGCAATACCGACTTAATTAAATTTACTGCTCTAATTTCTGACCTTAATTCATCTGAATTAAGATTAATTGAAGCATATGAAAAAGCAATTAAAAGTAATTAAATATTGCTCCCAGCTTCGCAAACAAGGGAAATTAAAGTAAATTAAGGGTATTAATTAGAACTGAAAGTAACTTAAAATTAACTTAAATAGTGGTTAGAGGCAGAATCCGTCAATGTAGGCATTTACTAACATAAGTCAGACCCCTTTTTCAAGGGGTCGTTGATAGCCGTAGCTACCAAGTTGCTTGATATCGATTTTACCAAAATAAACTTAAAAATAGTTTTATTCATAATTTTGTCCATTTTTTGATATATTGTATATAAAATAGCCTTAAACTCCACCTACCTTTACTTATGCTGTCTCTCAGCTATCTGACATTAGCTTTGCATATAGCAGCCATAGTTAGTGTCTGAGCAACTCATTGACTTTTTATGTTAAGTATTGGGGCACCAACTATACCAATATTGGAAGCAAATGCAACTTAAAATCTTATAGTCATCACACGGTAACCCATCAAATTCTTTGAGCAAATTCTCACCTATAAAATCTATTTTTACATCTACGCCCTTATGATATGGGTGTTATAGCATATTTGATATAAGTTTATTTTTTCACCCATACCTAAGTACCTCCACCACATCCTTTAATATCTTAGGATTTATCTGCTCTCCGTAAGTTTTAGCTGTTATGTTATAAGTTTGTTCGTGTCCAGCTAAGGCTGCGATATGCTCTATTCGTTGATTGGCTTGCAAGAGTTTATTTATAAAGCTATGCCTAAAAGAGTAAAAGGTCTTACTTTTATTACCTTTTGCGATGACTTTATGGTTTATCTTTTTTCTAAAGTATTCTGAGAAGTCTTTATTGTCGCTAAAGAAAATTCTAGCCGCCCTACCATTTTCCTTAGCCTTTTTCTTTCTCATATCGATATGATTAAGAAACCCAATCTCTACAAGCTTACTATGAAGTGGTATAAGTCTAATAGAACTACTTGTTTTTACCTTCTTTTTCTTGCCTAGATTCGTATCAAAGTTTTTGTTAATGTCTATGCAAAGCACCCCATCTATCTCTTTTATATCATCGGTTGTTAGCTGGGTCATCTCCTTTATCCTCATACCAGTATAGGCTGTTTTGTTTGTTTGGTGTGTTTTGGTAAATATATTAAAATTAAAATTATTTTATGCTAAATTTAATAAGCAAAAAATCACTAAGGCATAAGATGAATTTTAGACATATGCAACTTGTTTTAAAAGTGGCTTAAATGCAAAGTTTTACAAAGGCAGCAAATGCACTAAAAGTGCCACAACCATCGCTTTCTCAAAGCATATTTGCACTAGAAAAAGAGCTTGGAGTGACCCTTTTTAACCGCAGCACAAATCCCATCTCACTAACTCACGCAGGTGAAATTTACTTATCAAAAGCAACGCTTATTAGCGACTTGTGTGATGATCTAACAACGCAGATAAAAGAGCTAAGTGCTATGCAAACAGGCAAAATTCGCATAGGCTTTTCACAAAATGGCTACAACATGCTCCCAGATATTTTGCCAAAATTTTGTAAGCGTTTTAGCAGTGCAGACATTAAAATTTCACAACTTTTCTCAACACTAAAGATCAAACAAATGCTTCTTGATGATGAGATCGACATTGGTATGCTGATGCTTCCTATTGATAGTGCGTTGTTAAATTATGAGATAGTAAAAAAGAGCATGGCGTATCTAGCTTTGCCTATTTCACACCCACTTTCGATAAAATTTAAAAGTAAGAATTTGCCAAAAATTTCCATAAAAGAGCTTAAAAATGAGAAATTTATCTTGCCAAAAAGCTCTCAAGAAAGTCGCATTATTTTTAATAAAATTTTTAGCAATGCGGGCTTTGAGCCTGAAATTTTATGCGAAACCGAAACATTTGATATAGCAAATGCTATCGTAGCAAGCGGTGTTGGCGCGTGTTTTAGTATCAGTGAGCTTATAAAAGATGATAAAAGGGATAAGATAAAGCTTTTTGATATAAGTGAGCCAAGCCTTGCAAAAATACTAGCCATAGCCTACAAAAAGGACAAAAAGCTATCTGAGCTTGCAAGTGAGTTTATGAAAATGGCAAAAGAGTGCTAAAAAGCACTCTTAAGCTTAAAAATTTATGAAACTAACTTGGTCGCATCTTGTATATTTAGATCAAGTCCAAGCTCTTCATTGCTTAGTCCAAGAGCAAGACCCACAAGCTGAGAAAGGTGAATGATAGGTTTTCTAACCTTTGAGTTTTGAGCATCTTGATAGCGTTCTTGATAGATGTCAAGTTGCATTTGGCAAAGCGGACAAGGAGTTACGACTACATCAGCACCGTTACTATCGGCATTTCCGACTATCTGAGATGACATTTTTTGCACTGATGTTACAGCTGGATAGCTCGCGTGAAAACCGCAGCAGTCAAGCCTTTTTTCAAATGGCACTATCGTTGCACCAAGTGCGCTAACCACGGCTTCAAAACTTTTTGGATTAGTTGAGCTTTCTTTTACTAGCTCTTTTTCAGGGCGAAGTGAGTGACAGCCGTAAAAAAGCGCTACTTTTAGAGCTGATAGTGGCTTAGTTACCTTTGCTTTTAGAGTGTCTAAATTTTGATAAAGCACCCAAAGTAGACTTGTTATCTCAGTTGTGCCGTTATACTGCATCTTGCCTTCGGCTAGAAATTTATTGATATGCTCTTTTGCGCCTTTATCAAGGGTGTTTTTAGCTTTTGTTAGTGTTAGCATACAAGTTGAGCAAGTCGTAAGTAGCGGCATATTCATGCCTTCTGCTAAGGCTATATTTCTAGCATTTGCAACTAAACTAGCCATAGGATCTACGCATTGTGCCTGAGTAGCACCACAGCAGCTCCAGCCCTTTATCTCATGCAAAGTTATGCCAAGTATCGGAGCTATGGCTTCTAGGCTCATTTTTGACTCTTTTGCAGCCTGGCTTAAAACACAGCCCGGGAAAAATGCAAATTCTTTTGTGTTACTCATTTCATCGCTCCTTGTTTTTCAGCTTTTCTTGCAGCCTCTATCATCTTAACTAGCTCATCATGACCCTCTATCTTATCTCCGCCAAAAATGTGAAGTGGATTCATCTTGCCAGCCATCATTAAATTTGCTGCTATATCCATTTTGCCCATATTTTTGATAACACCTTCGCTTCTAAGTGCTAGTTTTATCTCATTGAGCCTTCCATCGCCCTCTACCATATCAAGTAAAAATGCCTCAGCATGTCCTGGACCTTCGCCTTCATTTAGCCCGCTTCTCATAGCCATAACACGCAAATTTGATATATCGCTAAATGAGCTTATGCCTTTTGGACAGCGATCAGCACACTCCTGGCAATGCACGCAGTTCCAAAGTCTGTTTGTCACCGATGGTTTTACATGTATCATAGCGTCTTTGCTTCTTGAATCAGCTGCCGCCCTATAAGCGTGAGTAAAGACAAATGGCTGCATATAATCGCTTTGATCAGCTTCTAGCTTTGAGCACTCAGACGCACAGCAACCGCACAAAATGCAGTCCCATTGTTTGCTTATGCGATCAAACTCGGCTTGAGTTTGCTTACAACCTTTTTCTTTTGAAAATTCACTTTTTGCTGTTATGCTAGGCTTAATCTTGCGTAAATTTTCAATGCTTGGCTCCCAATCCACAACCAAATCAGAAATCACTTTGAAATTTCCAAGTGGAGAGATCCTTAAAATTTCAGGATTTTCATACTCTTTAAGTAGCTCCTCCATCTTTGTATCACAGGCAAGATAAGAGTGCCCATTTACTCTAACCGCACACGCACCGCAAATCGCCGAACGGCAAGAGGCTGTGAAATTTAGAGTTATATCTTTTGTTTGTTTTATGTGTAGCAAAACTGTCAGTAGTGTTTTGCCAACCAACTCATCTTTTGATAACTCAAATGTTGATTCGTATTTTTTTGTGCCATTAAATCTATCTATTATTATTTTCATCTTATTGTCCTTATGCTGGTTTTTTACCATCAAGTGAGAATATACCCGTTACAACCTCTTTGTAGCTAAGCTCTGGCTTGCCATCTTTTAGCGTTACAATGCTATGTTTTAAGAAATTCTCATCATCTCTTTTTGGATAGTCTTCCCTTGTGTGAGCTCCGCGGCTTTCTAGTCGTCTTTGTGCCGCTAGGCAAGCACACCTTGAAAGAAGTATGAGATTGCCAAGTTCTACATAGTCGGTAAAGGCTGTATTCATAACCGCATTTGTATCTGGAATGCGTATGTTTTCATATTTTGTTTGGATTGTTTCTAAATTTCTTGATAGCTCATCAAGTTTTTCTTGTGTTCTAAAAATTCCCATCAAATCCCAGTTGTTTCGTCCAAGCTCTTCACGCAAGGCATACATATCGTTTGCACTTCCCTCTCCGTTTGCGATTTGTTTGAATTTATCTTGCCATTTTTTTGCTAGCTCGGCAGTTTTTTCTCCATTTGTAAAGCCACTAACTTCTTTTGCATAATCCCCAGCACCCTTTCCTGCCAAATCTCCTGTAACAACAGCGTCAGTAAGAGAATTTCCGCCAAGACGATTTGCACCATGAAGAGATACACAAGAGGCTTCACCACCTACAAATATACCAGCTATTTTTGTGCTTATATTGTCAAATTTTGCAACCTCTATGCCACCCATAGAGTAGTGTGCTGTTGGGCGGATAGGCACTGGTGTATCAACTAGGTCTATATTTTGAAAAAGCATTGCAGTGTGGCGAATTTTTGGCAAAGCTTTTAAAATTTTCTCTTTGCCAAGATGACGAACATCGCAAAGAACATACGAGCTAAGACCCTCGCCATATCCTCTTCCTTCTCTGATCTCAGTTTCTATGGCGCGAGCAACCACATCGCGTGGAGCTAACTCCATCTTTTCGTGGTAGTTTTTCATAAAACGCTCGCCTTTGTTATTTAGCAAATACCCACCCTCTCCGCGTGCAGCTTCTGTGATGAGAGAGCCTCCGTTTTGAACGCCTGTTGGGTGAAATTGAAGTATTTCTGGATCTTCAAATCCAAGTCCAGCCCTAAGAGCTGCTGCTATGCCATCACCAGTGGCTATAAATGGCGTAGAAGTTCTGTTGTAAAAAATTCTCGTATATCCGCCAGTGGCTATAACTAACGACTTGCAAAGCACTGGGTAAATTTCGCCAGTTTGGATATTGCGAAGCACTACGCCTTCGGCTTTGCCTTCATTGACGCCGATTTCAAGTAATTCGTGATCCATTAAAAACTTAACCCCATTTGTGATAGCATCATCAAGACAGGCGTGCATTAGGATATGACCTGTTTTATCGGCTGAAAAGTTACAGCGCTTTTTACTAGCACCACCCATAAATCTAAAATTTATATCTCCGCTATCTTTTCTTGAAAAGAGCATTCCGTTAAAATCAAGCTCATGCACAACCTTGCCTGCTATTTCGCAAAACTTAACAACAGTATCTTGATCGCAAAGATATGCACCGCCTTTAACGGTATCATAAGCATGAAGTTTAAAGCTATCGCCTTGTGAAAAATCAGTAACTGCGTTTATCCCGCCCTCTGCCATACAGGTTGCGTTTCGTGATGGCATCATCTTAGTAGCGACCACAACGCTTAAATTTGGATTTTCTTTACGCACAGCAGTTGCAGCCCTTAGCCCAGCTCCCCCCGAGCCGATAACTAGGACATCTACGCTTGGCAAGCCCTGTTTATTGCCACTGTTTTTTACATCATTTGCCAGTGCATTGGTAACACCCCCGCTAAGACTAAGAGCACCCACGCCAATACAGGCAGTTTGCAAAAAATCTCGCCTGTTGAAATTTTCTTCGCTCATTTTCTTTCCTTTCAAAAAAAGATAATTTTTGTCTTAATTCTTTTATATTTCTTAATTTAAAAGATTAACTATGAAATATTATTGCAATTTTTAATATAAGTTAAATATTATTTTATATATTAACTGATAATAAAAATATTATAATATCTGTTTTTTAGGGATTGTTCTAGTCTGTATTTAATAAAATATGAAAATAAAATAATATACGCTAGTGTAAGTTGAGTTGAATTTGACCATGTTTTAATCAAAAGTATTTTGTAAATTTTAGAAATTTTTAGTATGGATATGATGAAGGGTTTGCACCTGTTATGTTAGATGCAAACCCAAAAGTGCAGATGAAATATTATTTTTCAAATGCTGTTTGGAAATTTATAGGGAATGACTGATACGCAGAGCCAGTTCCAAAAAACTGAATTTGAACGCTTGGTTCAGTTGCTCCCCACTTAAACTCATCTATCTCTGGTCTTGGAGAGCCGATCATTTTGCCCCCAGAAAGGTTGTATTGCATGCCAGCTGTGGCTGAATAAACCATGATAGAGTCTTTGTCGTCTTGGTATTCAGTTAGTGATGTGATAGGACTATACCACTCTGAGCCACGATTTTTGCCGTATTCCCAAATTTGCTCAACCGTCATTTTCTTCTCGTCGATTTTATAGATAACACCGCGAGAATACTTCATGCTAGCAAGTGCAGGCTGTTCAAAGCCACGGCTATCACCATTATCAAACACCGCTAGATATGTAAGATCTTTTTTGCTCTTGCTATCGATCACAAATGCTGTATGCTGAGTATATGTCCAGTCAAAACCACCTTTATCGCTCATATAGCCAGGGCATTTTGTGTATTCGTCCTCGCAAACGATTTTGTTGCCTTTGCTATCAACTGGTTGAAGCAGTTTGTCTTTAAATTTACCTTTCCAGCCTTTGTGTGCGCCAAGTATCCACTTAACTTCTTTATCTCGTCCGATCTTAATTGCCGCATTTTGATGGCGACTTGAAATAACGATACTATCATCATTTGCATCATAATCAACGCTATTTACATGCACCCAGTTTCTGCCAGGTCCTGTGCCTGCGATATCTCCAAATGCTGAGCTCTCATCCATTTTTGCTAGATCTTCTGCACTAAGTGTTTGTCCAGCATGCTTTTCATCGACATTAAGGCATACCGCGCCTTGGTCAAGAACCTTTATAACATCGCTTCTATATGGATCAAGTATATCAAATAATCTCCACTCATCTACAACCTTACCAGATGGATCAACCTCTATGATAACATCACGAACTGTTCGGACATTTTTATCATCTGGGCGTTTGTAGTTAGAACTTGCCACGCGAAGCAAGTAGTTTCCGTTTTTCATATTGTCCATTGAGTGTGAAAAGTCTTGATAGCCAAGAGGTAGTTGGCGGTTAAAAATTTCACGACCCATAAAGTCATACTTGACATATCTTTGACCAAAGCCCCAGCTTAAAGCGCCATCGCTATTTTGCCTAAAGCCCATCATGATGCCAGTGTTAAAAATGTTATTGTATTCAAGTAGTTTATCTGCATTTATATACCATCTAATTTCACCCTGAGTATCAACAACAAAGGCATTTGATAGGTAGTTCCATTCAGCAGCACCGCCTGTTGGGTTGTTCCAAACATAGGCTGAGTTTCTGCCAGCAGCTTTGCCAACGACATTATTTACAAGATACATTCTATCTTTAAACTCAGGATCAACCTTATGCACCTTTACTTCACTGTAAGGACCAGCGCTTCTTCCAGTGCTTATCTGAGAGTATGGAGAGGTGTAAATTTTATAAGACTCTTTTATTTGCTCTTTTTTGCCGTTATGAACGCGAGTATATTCAACATCTACGGTGTTATTGTAATTAGCATAAAGTCCTACAACTGGTATCCCGCCATATGTTCTAAGGTTTTGTATACCAACCTTATAGCTTAAAGCTACGCCGCCTTTTTTAGGCTGAATGGTAACTTTTGCATTCTCTATCACATATCCGCCATCCATAATAACAGCAGATAAAGGACTAAGCCCGTAAGGATCCATGTGAACTCCACCAAGCTTACCCGCAACTGGATAATCAAGTGCCGCTCCACTTGGTCCGCCAAGAGCTAAAGCAGAAGTAGTACCAACACTCAAAAGTGTGCCCGCAACTAATACAGAAGTTAAAAATTTAGACTTCATTTTTTCTCCTTTGTAAGATATGTTTTATGAAATTGTATGCTATACTTTTGCCTAACATTTGGCTTTAAGCTTAAATAAACATTAAAAAAAGGATTTGTTTGAATTTTCAAAGGTATGGCAGTAATGTTAAAATTTATATCATTATCTTTTTAGCAACGATTTTTGTTGCCATACTTGGAGTTAATGCTTATCATAGCGCAAGGGTTAATTTATTAGAACTATCAAACGCAAACAAAGTAACGACAGCAAATAATATGCTAAGCCTTTTTACGCTGTGGATTGATGAGAGGATTAACACTTTAAAAAGAGCTAGTAAATTTATAGAACAAACAAACTCAAATGATGAGATAGTTAAGCTCTTAACGCATTTGCTAAATAACTCTCCTGAGTTTGACACCATACAGCGGCTAAATACCGATCGCGAGCTGTGGATAAATAACGCTTGGATGCCAATAGATGCCAAAAACTACCCAAGAGAGGGCTTACTTTGGTATGTTCTTACAAAAGATAGGCTTGAGCCTACCGTTCATTTTACGCCAAAACATCATGTTTTAAAGCAAGAAACGCTGAATTTTTGTGTGCCAAATTTTAAAAATGGCAAATTTGTTGCTGTTGTTTGTGGTATTGTTAAGTTGCAAAATATATTTGAAAAGATCGCAGATTTTAAATTGCCATCAAATTTTTACTCATTTATCATAACTAAATACTAACTCCGATGAGTGATTTAGCTTTAAAAAATGATATAGAACACACCATCGAAGAGATGTTTTTAACGAGTGAAGTAAAAAATACCATACAAATGGGCTCAAATTTCATCTCACTTTCTGAAATCAAACACCTAAACTGGTTTGTGGGCGTTGGTGCAAATAATAAAAAAGAAACAAGCGAGCTACTAAATCAAATCGGGCAAAATTCCATCATGGTGCTTTTTGGCTTTTTGGGTCTTGCGTTGCTTGCAAATTTTTTACACAATATCGCTTATTCACGCCTAAATATGCAAAAGCACGCATATGAAGTCTTGCTTACTCATAAAGCTAGGATGGGCGAAATCGGAGAGCTTATAAGCGGGATAAATCATCAGTTTATCCAGCCTGTAAATTCACTAAAACTTATTTTAAGCTCGCTTATTATCTCTCGTAAAAACAATGTTTTAGATAATGACCAACTTGATATCATGCTAAAAGATGGACAAAAATCGATAGATTTATTAAGCCATACGATCGATGTTTTTAGAAATTTTTATAAAACTAGCGAGGTCGCAAGTAGATTTTGTATAAATAAAAGCATAGAAAATTTACTAACGCTTATGCACATAGAACTTAGCCGTTCAAATGTCAGTGTAAGTATGCGTAATTGCGAGCAAAGAGATGTTTTTCAGATTGAAAACATAATCCAGCAAATTTTACTCATACTGCTTCACAACGCCAAAGACGCACTTGTTGAAAAGTATAAAACGGAGTTTTTAAAGAGAGAAATTTTTATAGATATTGGCTTTGAAGATGGTATTTGTAATATCGATATAAGCGAATTTGGCTGTGGTATAAGCCCGCAACTAGCTAAGAAAATTTTTCAAGCTCCAAAAACAACTAAAAAATTTGGTAACGGGATAGGGCTTTACTTTGGTAAAAAACTGGCAAATCAAAAGATAAATGGGGATATTAAGCTATTAAGCATAGCAGATCCAACCACTTTTAGGCTCTGTTTTGATATAAATTTAAAGGAACAAAATGTCTGAAAAAGCACTGAAATTATTAAACGATGTATCGATTTTGATAGCAGAAGATGATGAGATCGCCATTAATGTTATAAAAAATTCACTAAAACCTCACTGCAAAGCCTTGCACTGTGCAAAAGATGGAATGCAAGCACTTGAGCTGTTTAATAAATTTAATGCAGACATTATAATGACAGATATTCATATGCCTATTATGAATGGATTTGACATGATGAAGGCGGTTCTTAAGCTAAAACCGCATCAAAAATTCCTTGTCTTTACGAGTTTTGATAGCGATGATAACCTAATAAAAAGCCTAGAACAAGGCGCAATGATGTTTTTAAAAAAGCCTATTGATATGCAAGAACTTTATCGTGCGCTAATCACACTAAATTTTCGCTCAAAACCACAGCTTATAGCACTTACGCAAAGTGTAAGCATTGACTTGCAAAAAGAGCGTATTTATAAGGATGGAGTGGAGGTTTATCTAAGTTTTTTACAAAATAAATTTTTTTGGCTACTTGCTTATAATCTAAACAATTTAGTTACTTATGAGATGGTTGAGGAGTTTGTTTACGAGTATGAACTTGTAAATAAAAATGCAATACAAAAGCTTGTTTATCGCCTAAAAATAGAGCTTGGAGTGGAGATAAAAAATATTTTTGAGAGCGGGTATATCATGACAAACGAAAGTTAGATTCTTGAAATTAAAATGATATTTTGATTGAGCAATAGCTCATTAAAATCTTATCATAAATTTATCCGCCAGCAAAAACTGGCTTTTATATCGCTATTTTTATTCTAGCTTTTTAGTTCTTGTTTTTGGCTATATAAAAAGCCAAATTTGTTTTTCTTTAACCATCAATACACAAATATAATTTTAAGCAACAATTTTATATTATTTTATTAATAATTCTACTTAAGGAGTTTTTATGAAAATATTTAAGTTTTTCCCCATTTTGCTCTGTTTTGCGCTATGTGCGAATGCAGATTTTATCTCTACAGATACGCCTATTATGCAAAATGGCAAAGAGATTGGCAAAATTTTAGTCCTAACACCAGTTGAAGTTTTAAAAACTAACGCAGATAAAACACTCATAAAGGTAAAAGGCGCAGTTTTGCAAAACTACCTAGGCGCTATGCAAAAGTCAATGAGTAATGCTGAAATTTACATAAATTACAACACTGAAGATACTAAAAATTTCAAAGCTATAAAAGACATCGAAGATGATTACGGCGAGATTTGGCACGAGAGTGAGGGCGAGTATGAAGTTAGCACGAGCGCTATTGCAAAAGATATAAAGGAGTTAAATAAAAAGGCTAGCGAGCTTTATGAGACAAACTGCTCTGCATGCCACCGCTTGCATGAACCAAATGCATTCACAGCGGCGCAGTGGCCAGCAAATTTACAAAGCATGATAGATATCGGATATGTGGCGATCGAGCCTAATTATCTAAGTTTGATAACCAAATTTTTACAACAAAACGCAAAGACGAACGAATAAACTTTTTTAAAGGGAGAAAAGATGAAAAGACGTGATTTTATCAAGTTTTCAGCACTTGGTGCAACAGCGTTAAACGCTAGCAGGATAGAGGGTGTAACCCAAACGATATTTGACAACAAAAAGCTCTTTGGTGCAAATCGTTTTGGTCCATTTTACGCTAACATCAACTCAGGTCAAATAGTCTCAGTCAGTGACTTTGAGGGCGATAAATTTCCAAATACAATGAACTATTCGCTCCCAGATGCCATACAAAATGAAAACCGCGTTTTGTATCCGATGGTGCGTAAAAGCTACCTAAAAGCTGGCAAGCCTAGCAAAAACGAGCTACGCGGCAAAGATGAGTTCGTGCGCGTTAGCTGGGATGTGGCGCTTGATCTTGCAGCGCGTGCACTAAAAAAATTTTGACAAACACGGCGCAGAGGCGATATATGGCGAATGCTACTGGTGGGGCGGTAGCGGTAAGGTAAGCTGGGGCAGAACAGTCGCTCATAGAATGCTAAAAGTGCTTGGCGGATATGTCGAAGAGAGTGGCGACTACTCAACGGGTGCTGGACTTGTCATCATGCCTCACGTGCTTGGAAGTAGCTCGGTTTATGATATGGCGACAAAGTGGGAAGCGGTCATAAAAAATGCGAAAAATGTTGTATTTTGGGCGACAGATCCTATCGTGACAAACCAAATTTCATCTGTCCCACCAACGCATGATGGTTATATAGGTATGCAAGAGCTTAAAAAATCTGGCATAAAAACATACAGCGTAAATGTCATGGCAAACGACACGGCAAGATACTTTGGCTCACAAAATCTCATCATCAACCCAAATACCGATGCTGCGCTAATCATCGCGATGTGCCATTATCTATTTACAAACAACCTTTATGATGCTGAGTTTATCAAAAAATACACAGTCGGCTTTAATAAATTTAAGGATTATTTCCTTGGAACTACCGATAAAGTGGTAAAAGATATAAACTGGGCGAGTAAAATTTGTGGTATCAGTGCGGACGAGATAGCAAAATTTGCCACAACTATCGCAAAAGAGCCAACCACCGTGCTAATCGGTAGAGCGCTTCAAAGAGCAGATCACGGCGAGCAGCCATTCTGGGCGCTTGTGGTGCTAAACGCTATGCTAGGTCACATTGGCAAAGAGGGGCTTGGCTTTGAGTTTAGCCTAGGATACGGCGCAGATGGCGCACTAGATAAGATAGCGCCAGTGCTAAAAGGCATAAGCACCAGAATAGACAGCAAATACGAAGATGTCGATGGCGCACCGTGGAAAACGACTAAAAACATCACTATCCCATCATCTCGCTCTATCGAGGCGCTTGAACATCCTGGCAAAGAGATAGACTATGACGGCGTTAAGATAAAGCTTCCACATATGAGAGTGGCGTATCTTGCTTCAGGATCGATTTTCACGCGTCATCAAGATGTAAATAACATCGTAAAACAGTGGCGTAAATTTGACACTGTAATCACCGCCGAGCCATATTGGACAAGCACCGCAAAACTAAGCGACATCATCCTTCCAGTGGCTATCGAAGTCGAGCGTGATGACATAAACCAAACAGGCCCAACAGGCGAATACATCGTAGCTCACAAAGCACTCATCGAGCCTATGGGCGAAAGTAAGAGTGACTTTTGGATATGCGAGCAAATTTGCAAGCGCTGGGGCAGGGGCGAGGTCTTTAGTGAGGGTAAAAGCGAGCTAGAGTGGTCAAAAGAGTTCTACACCGACGCAGCCGAGCAAGCTAAAAATTTAGGCTATAAAATGCCAAGCTTTGAGGAATTTAGGCAGAAAGGTTTTGTGAGATTTGATAAGGACAACAACGACACGAGATTTTACACTCGTCTCGCGGCTTTTAGAGAAAATCCAAACAAAAACCGCCTAGGCACACCATCTGGCAAGATAGAAATTTACTCTCCAACCATTGCTAAAATGGGCTATGATGACTGCCCAGCGCACCCTACGTGGATAGAGCCAAAAGAGTGGCTAGGCAATGCTAAAAAGTATCCGATACACATCGTAAGCCCGCACTCACGCTATCGCTTGCACTCTCAGCTAAATAACTCTATCATTAGAAATTTTGCTGAAGTTAGCGGAAGAGAGCCAGTGCTAATGCATCCAAATGACGCAAAAGCTCGCGGTCTAAACAGCGGCGACATCGTGCGCGTGTTTAACGATAGGGGTGAAATTCTAGCTGGTGTTTTAGTGACTGACTTGGTTAAAGAAAGTGTCGCCATCATATGCGAGGGCGCGTGGTATGACCCTGAGGTTTGGGGTGAGAAGAGCCTATGCCAGCACGGTTGTGTGAATGTCCTTACATTTGATAAAGGCACATCAAAGCTAGCTCAAAGCAACTCAGCCCACACTGTGCTAGCACAGATAGAGAAATTTAAAGGCGAGATAAAGCCTATCACTGCTTTTTCAAAGCCAAAAATTCTTCAATCTCTTTAATGAAAATAGCCCCTCTTTGGGGCTATTTTGTTTTTATCCTATAGCTTAAAATGCATGATAGATAGTTACAAAAGGTTATATTTTGGCTTTTTAATTGATGTTTGCAAAATTAAAATGTGATTAAGTAGAATTTTATTTATTTTTATTTATACTTTCATTTGAATATATGCTCATATGTAGTTTTTTAAAGAAAGTTTATAAATGCAAAATGATGAAATTTGTGAGATAGATTGCATTCACACTGAAATTTTAACAGCTGTAAAGGCTCAAATGGCTGATGAAGCTAGCCTTGCGGAGCTTGCGGACTTTTTTAAAATTTTTAGCGATCAAACACGGGTTAAAATCATTTGGGCGCTAAGTATTTCTGAGATGTGCGTGTGCGATATAGCCGCACTTCTTAGCATGTCGCACTCATCTATCTCACACCAGCTACGCGTGCTAAAATCAAGCAAAATAGTAAAAAATCGCCGTGATGGCAAGATGGTTTATTACTCGCTTGCAGATGAGCATATATCGCAAATTTTTAAACAAGCTTTAAGCCATATAAAAGAGTAAAAGATGATAAAAAAGTATGAAATTTTAGGTGCATGTTGCGCTGCGTGTGCTGCAAAGATAGAGAGCAAGATCGCCAAGATAGATGGAGTAAATAAGGTCGCTTTAAGCCATGCGATGGGTAAAATTTTGCTTGATTTTGATGAGAGCAGGGCGGATGAAATTTTAGCTCAGGCTCAGGCGCAAATGAGCAAGGTCGAGCCCGGGATGAAAATTTTATTTTAAGGGCTTTTGGTGAGCGAGTTTAAAAAAGAGTGGCTACTCATCGTCATTAGCGTGATTTTGGTCGTTTTTGGCCTTATGCAAGAAGAAAGCGCCAAAGTCGTTTTACTAGCTAGTGCGCTTTTAGTGGCTGGATATAAAGCCATGATAAAGGCGGTAAAAAGCCTAAAAAATGGGCTTAGCCTTGATGAAAATTTTCTCATGAGTATCGCATCTTTGGCGGCATTTAGCATTGGTGAGATGGTTGAAGCGGTGGCTATTATGCTGTTTTACAGGGTGGCTGAAAGCTTTGAGGACTACTCTGTGGCGCGCTCTAGAAAGTCCATAACCGAGCTAATGGATCTCACGCCAAATCACGCAAATGTCTTACGCGAGGGGCAAATTTTACAAGTTGCTCCAAGCGAGATAAAGGTCGGCGAGATCATAGTCGTAAGAGCTGGCGAAAAGGTCGCCATAGATGGAGTTATCGTATCTGGTCGGACGCTTTTTGATACAGCAAGCATAAACGGCGAGCCACTGCCGCTTGAGGCTTTTGTGGGCGATAAGATAATGAGCGGATATGTGAATTTATCAGCTCTAGTGCATATCAAAACACTAAAAGACTACGAAAACTCAACGGCAAAGCTCATCTTGGAGATGGTCGAAAACGCGGCCTTTAAAAAGTCAAAAAGTGAGAAATTTATCACTAAATTTGCTAGGATTTATACGCCTATTGTGGTTGGATTTGCCTTTATTTTGGCGTTTGTTGCACCATTTATATTTGAGGGCGAGTTTAGTGAGTGGATAAAAAGGGCGGTGATCTTTTTGGTCGTTTCTTGCCCGTGCGCCTTGGTGGCTTCTGTGCCACTTAGCTTTTTTGGCGGTATCGGCGGAGCTAGTAAAAATGGCATTTTGATAAAGGGTAGTAGCTTTATAGAGACACTTTCAAAGCTTGGCGCTGTCGCATTTGATAAGACGGGCACGCTTAGTAAGGGCGAGTTTGTAATTAGCAAAATTATAAGCTCTAGCAAGTTTAGCGAGGATGAAATTTTACGCTTTGCGGCTCTAGCTGAGCGTCACAGCACGCATCCTATCGCGATTTCGCTCAGCAGAGCTTACAATGGATCGGGCGAGATAACAGATGTCATAGAAAGCGCAGGGCTTGGCGTAAAAGCACTTGTGGACGGGGTTTTGATAGAGGTGGGAAGCGTAAAATTTTTAAGCCATTATAAACTAGAGCAAACAAGCCAAACAGCGGTTCATATCGCAGTTGGTGGTGCTTATGCGGGATATATTGAGCTAAAAGATGAGATACGAAAAGAAAGTGCAAAAAGTATCCAATGGCTAAGACAAAATGGCATAAAAACAGCTCTTATTACGGGCGATAAAGAGGCGGTGGCAGTTGAGGTGGGGCAAAGTCTTGGGATAGATGAGATACATTTTGAGCTTTTACCAAATGAAAAGGTCGCTATTTTAGAGCAAATCATCGCTAAAAATAGTGGCGCGATCGCCTATGTAGGCGATGGGATAAATGACGCTCCAGTTATCGCTAGAGCCGATGTGGGCGTTGCTATGCTGGGCTCAGACGCTGCGGTGCAAACGGCCGATGTCGTGCTTGTAAATAACAATATCTCAAAGCTAGTAACCGCCATAAAAATCGCTAAAAAAACCATCGGTATAGCTAAATTTAACATAGTTTTTAGCATAGGATTTAAGCTTGGAGTGCTTGTTTTAGCGGCCTTTGGCTATGCAAATATACCACTTGCTATCTTTGCTGATGTTGGAGTGACTATCCTTGCGATATTAAATGCCTTAAGAGCCTTTAAAATTTAATCTAAAATCAAAAAAATAAATCCAAATTTTAAAAATTTTATTTGTTATTAAAAAATAAGTGTATATAATTTGATATTTAGTAGTAATTATCAAAATAAGGTAGAAAATGAATTTGGATGAGGTTTTATCAGGTCAAACTTGTAAAATTTTATCGGTAAATGCCGATGCTAAACTACTTCAAAAGCTCCTAGATATGGGCTTTGTACCAGGTGCACAAATAGAGGTCGTAAGAGAAGCACCCTTTAAAGACCCGATGGAGTTAAAAATTCACAACTATCTAATCTCTCTGCGAAAAAGCGAAGCAACGCTGATAAAGGTCGAGCCATGCCAAAACAGATAAAAGTCGCGCTCGCAGGTCAGCCAAACTGCGGTAAATCAACTATTTTTAATATGATAAGTGGTATTCGCCAGCATATCGCAAACTACCCAGGAGTAACGGTCGATAAAAAGTCAGGCTACTTTGGCATAGGTGATATGGATGTTGAGATGGTCGATCTGCCGGGGACTTACTCGTTTAGCTCTTATTCGCTTGAAGAGCGCGTGGCGAAGGAATTTATCCTTAATGAAAAACCAGATATTATCTTAAATGTAGTAGATGCGTCAAATTTAAAGCGAAATTTATACCTTACATTTCAGCTACTTGAGATAGGCGTGCCAGTCGTAGTCGTGCTAAACATGTGCGATGTTGCCAAGGGGCGCGGTATCATTATCGATAGTGCAAAGATGAGTGAGTTTTTGGGATGTCCTGTCATAGAGGCGGTTGGCGCAAAGGGGCAAGGCAAGGAAGCGATAATTGAAGTTTTAAGAAATATTAAAGATATAAAGCAAAACTATGCTGAATTTAGGGCTGATTATGATGCTTTAGAAAGTTTTATAAATGAGCTAGAACCACAGATAAACACGGATAGTTTTGAAAATTTAAGCAAACGCTGGCTTTGTATAAAGGCGCTTGAGGGCGATATCAGCGTGATAGAGAGCTTAAAGGATAAAAATGAAAATTTGGCCCAGCTACTAGAGAGCGCAAAACAGAGGTTTAAACAAGAATTTAACAAAGATATCGGCTCTTTTTTGGCTGCATTTCGTTACGAAAATGCCAACATTATCTTTCATAAATGTGTTAGCGAAACCAAAAAAGGTGTGCCAACTACGACAGATAAGGTAGATGCTCTTGTGCTAAATAAATGGCTGAGCTTTCCCGTCTTGCTACTTATCGTATTTATGATATATGAGCTTAGTATCGTTTTTGGCTATCATCTTACAAACTATACTTGGCCGCTTCTTGCGATGATTAAAAATTTTGTCATTGATATAAGTCCAGCTGCCAACATAGCCCAAGTACCGATGATAACTGATATGGCGATATGGATAACAAACTCAACCATCGCTTTACTAAACTACCTGCCGATATTTTTCATACTTTTTGCTTTGATAGCCATACTTGAAGATGTTGGATACATGCCTAGAATGGCGTTTATCTTAGATAAGCTATTTCGTAAATTTGGACTTCACGGACAAAGCACCCTGCCGCTTGTCTTAGGCGGAGCGTTTGTCGGAGGGTGTGCGGTGCCTGGGGTTATGAGCACAAAAGGCATAGCCGATGATAGAGCTAGGATGGCTACTATCCTTACGGTGCCTCTTATGAACTGCCTTGCTAAGGTGCCATTTTATACGCTTTTGCTTGGTGCATTTTTCCCAACGCAAATGAGCATAATGCTCTTTTACATCTCGACCGTTACAGTGCTAGCGGCACTTTTGATAGCTAAATTTCTAACCGCAACTATCTTAAAAACACGCGAAACTGCTCCCTTTGTGATGGAGCTGTCACCTTATCACATGCCTACATTTAAAGGCGTTATCTTAAGAGCTTGTGAGCGCGTTTGGACATATATCAAAAAGGTTTGCACTATCGTTATAGCCGTGGCTGTAATACTTTTTGTCTTGCTTCAGTTTCCTGGTCTTTCACAAGAAAAGATAGAGCATTATGCTAAACAAGAGCAAGCTTTACTTGATAAATTTAATAAAGCTACTTCAAAATCAGCTTATTTTTCAGTCGTAGATAGCCGTGAAAAAGTAGCTGAGCTGTTAAATTTTTATGATGGATATAGAGCCAAGAAAATGAGTGGTGCGAGCGGGGTTGATGAGTTATATCAGGCAAAAAATCCTGAATATTTTAAATTTGTAATGCCAAAAGCAGACAAAGAAGCAAAGATAATAAATAGCGAACTTCGCAAGCTCTCAACTGGACGAAATAGAATTTTACGCGAGCAAAAAAATGACAAGATAGAAAGCTCACTACTTGGCATGGCAGGACGGGCGCTAGAGCCTATCTCGCAATATGCTGGCTTTGACTGGAAGATAAATGTCGCGTTTTTAAGCTCATTTGCGGCTCGTGAGAGCGCCGTGGCAACGCTTGGAAGTATCTATGAGTCAAACAAAGATGTAAGCTCTATAAAGGCTGCTGATGATAACGCAACTGCTCAAAGCGATGCTACGACTTTAGCTGATGAAAGTAGTGTGCGCCCTGAAGAGCTAATGGCTAAAAACAGCGGATATACGCCACTACATGCTGCTTCTATCATCATCTTTATGTTGCTTACCCCACCTTGTATAGCCACGATGATAGTTGTAAAAATGCAGGCAAATAGCTGGGCGTGGATGGCATTTGGGATATTTTTCCCGTTTGCTTTGGCACTCTTTGTTTCAACGGTATTTTTTACAAGCTCACAAATTTTAGGGATCGATGGGCTTACGGCGATGAGTGTGTATTATTTTATGCTTCTTTTTGCTGTTTTATTCTTATGGTTTTTGCCTGAGAAAAAACGCAACTGGAGCGGTGGAATCGTAAATAAATCTTAATAAAAGGAGAGAGAATGAAGAAAATTTTATTTTCATCAGCATTAGTTGCTCTTATGAGCCAAGCAGCATTTGCGCATACAGCGCTTATGAGTTGCTTTGATAACGGAGATAAGACCATCACTTGCGAGGCTGGATTTAGCGATGGCTCAAGCGCGAGTGGCGTTGAGTTTAAAGTGCTTCAAGGCGATAAAGTTATCGTAGAGGGCAAATTTGATAAAGACAGCACATTTACATTTGACCAGCCAGAGGGCGAGTATAAGGCAAGAATGTTTGCTGGCGAAGGACATGAAGTAATAATCCAATCAAAAGATATAGCAAAGTAAGGAGCTAAAATGAAAAAAATTCTAATCTCATCAATGGTTGCAGCAGCTTTTGCAAGCTCTGCTATGGCGCACTTTCAAATGCTTTATACACCAGAATCAGCTTTAGAAAAAGGTGGCGAAATCCCACTTAAGTTAGTTTTTACTCATCCATTTGCTGATGAACATACGATGGATATGGGCTTACAAGAGGATAAGAGCAGAGCTGGTGTGGTTGATTTTTACGCTATTCACAAAGAGAAAAAAACTGATCTAAAAGCAACATTAAAAGATGCAAAATTTACAGGTAGCCACAATGCAGGTATGGGATATGAAACTGCTTACAAGGCTCGCAGTATGGGCGATCATGTCTTTGTTTTGACACCTGCACCTTACTATGAAGCAAATGAAGAGGCTTACATTCAGCAGATCACAAAAACTATCGTAAATGTCGCTGGAGCACCTACGGATTGGGATGCTGAACTAGGTCTAAAGGCTGAGATCGTGCCACTAGCTAAGCCCTACTCTATCTGGGCTGGAAGCACATTTACAGGTATCGTAAAATCAGCTGGCAAGCCAGTACCGTTTGCTGAGATCGAGGTTGAATACCTAAACCATGACCTAAATGTTAAAACAAATACGACTAACAAAAAAGGCAAGGTCGAGGCTCCGCAAGATAGCTTTGTAACGCTAACTATTAAGGCAAATGAGCATGGCGAATTTACATTTGGCATACCAAAAGCTGGTTGGTGGGGATTTGCTGCGCTTGGCGTAGGCCCTGACACTGAGTATAAAGGCAAAGAACTAAGCCAAGATGCTGTTATCTGGGTTCAAGCAAAAGAGATGAAATAATATTTTTGGGCGAGTTTTCGCCCAAAATCCTTATAATTTTAAAGGAAAAGATATGAGCTTATACGAAACTTTAGGTTTGATTGCTATCGGTCTTGCGGCGGCTTATTTTGTCTATGTGAAAGAATTTAAACAAAAAGACTGCGGTTGCGGAAGCGGCAAAAACTGCCATAGCAAAACAAAGCAATATGAATAATTTTGGCTGTAACTAGCCAAAATTTCTATAAAATTTTAATCCCTCTAAATCCAAAAAACGATACAATAACCAAAATCAAAATTTAAGATAAAAAGCATTTTAAATTTATTCAAAAATATCAATGTTTCCAAAAAGTAGCCAAAAAGTATCCGATATGTTTCTTTTTGGGAGTAAATTTTCATCAAATAAAAAATTGGCGGTTAGACATGCTAATACAGATGAAAAAGACAACTTTAGGCTACAAAAAAGAAAAAATTCTTAAAAAAATAGATTTAGAGATAAAAAGGGTGAATTTATTGGCATTATAGGTCCAAGTGGTTCTGGCAAATCAACTCTTTTGATGTCGCTTGTTGGCAATATCAAGGTTTTTGATGGAGATTTTAAGGTTTTAAAGTATGATATGGATAAGATCAAAAAATCAGAACTCATATCGCTTCGTAAAAAAATAGGCATTATATTTCAAGGATATTATCTGGTTGAACGCTTAAGTGTGCTTGATAATGTCATAAGCGGCATGCTTAAAGATATGCCTATTATTCGTGCTGTCATAAAATATTACAGCCGCAAAGAGCTACAAAAAGCAAAAGAACTTATGGAATTTGTTGATATACAAAAACTTTCTTTGAAACGCTGTGATGAACTTAGTGGTGGGCAGCGCCAAAGAGTGGCTATCGCTCGTGCTTTAGCAGCAGAACCAAAGATTATTTTAGCAGATGAGCCAGTATCTGCGCTTGATCCAAAAAGTGCAGTTAAGGTTATGAAAATTTTAAAAAAAGCAAATCAGAAAAAAGATGTAACGATTATCGCAAATTTGCACCACTTAGAGTATGCCAAAGAGTATTGTGACCGCATAATAGCCCTAAATGACGGCAAGATAGTTTATGACGGAAGCGTTAAAGGATTAAGCGATGAGATAATAGAAAAAGTTTATGCAAATGCAAAAGATGAGCTTGTGACAAATCAAAGTTTAGAAGAAGAGATAAAAATCCAAATTTAAAGGAGAATGTATGAAGTTTTCAAAATTTTTAAGTATGTCAGCGCTTGTTGTTGGTATGATAAGCACGCTAAATGCAGCACAAGCAGACTGGCCTAAAGAGCTAAAATTTAGCGTTATTCCAACGGCTGGTACCTCATCACTTGAGACTAGATGGAGTGGAGTGATAAAGTATTTAGAAAATGCTCTTGGCTTAAAAATAACAATGCAATCATCAAATGATTATACAGGCATCATAACAAGCATGGCGCATAAACACACTGATATTGCCTATTTTGGACCAGAGTCTTATGTGGAGGCTGCAAAACGAGCAAATGCCCAAGCTCTTGTGGCTGAACTTCAAAAAGGAGCTGACAAGCCAGGATATACAGGTATCATCATCTCTAAAAAAGATAGCGGTCTTAAAACTATCGAAAGCTTAAAAGGTAAAACATGGGCATTTACCGATCCAAAATCAACTTCAGGCACTCTTGTTCCTTCTGTGATGTTTGCAAGAGCAGGGATAGATCCAGATGAGTATTTTTCAAAAGTCATATACTCTGGAAGCCATGAGGCTTCGATACTTTCAGTAAAAGCTGGCAGGGTAGATGCAGCTTCTACAAATGATCTTGATTTTGAAAAAGGCGAAGGAAAGGCTTGGAGTAAAGATGATTTTAACTTTATATGGAAATCAGACCTGATAGTAGGCGCTCCGATAGCTGCAAGGGCTGACTTGCCAGAGGATTTAAAGGCAAAGATAAAACAACTTCTTCTTGATTTTAAAGATACAAATGAGCTTGATAAGCTAAATTATTCTGGATTTGTTGATATTAAAGATAGCGATTATGACAGCATTAGAGAGCTTATAGAGCTTAGAAAAAAGCTACAAAAGTAGATAAAACAAGGCAAGCAAATTTAAAGCTTGCCTAAAATATAAATTTAAAACACCAAAAGGTAACTTATGAGCTTTCAAAATAGTTCAAACTTAAGCGTAGAAAATTTAAAACAAGGCTCAACGCCATTTAAACCATTTACGCTTTTTGTGATAGCTGTCGTTGCTATCGTGATTATACAAAGCTGGAAAGATACGCAGATGAGTTTTTCTGCGCTTTTTAACGGCTGGGATTATATGCTTTCATACATTAGTGGAAATCCGCAAATACAAGGAAGTTCATACTTCCCGCCAAATACCGAGTCAAAAGACATAATAAAATATATAAAATCCATAATAGAAACTGTGCAAATGGCGATCATTGCGATAGTCATATCCATAGTCCTTGCTGTTCCGCTTTCATATATGAGCTCAAGAAATATACTTGAAATTTTAATACCTGGTCAAGGTATTATTCACAAAGGTGTTAAAAAATTCATCTACTTTATAGCTACGCTCATAGCAAATATTTGTCGTTCTATAAACGAAGTGGTTTGGGCTCTTATCTTTGTAAGCGCAGTAGGACTTGGTCCGATGGCTGGAATTTTAGCTCTTGGTATCCACACTTCTGGTGTTTTAAGTAAGCTTCTTAGTGAAGGCTGATATGGGTCCTGTTAAGGCGCTTGAATCAAGCGGTGCAGGCTTTATTAAAATTTTAGTCTATGCAGTTGTCCCTCAAACTATGCCACATTTTGTTTCTATGGTTCTTTATCGCTTTGAAAGCGATGTTAGAAGCGCTTCGATACTTGGTTTTGTGGGTGCTGGAGGCATAGGATTTTATCTGTTTGACAAGCTTAGAAGCTTTGAAAA
Source organism: Campylobacter suis (assembly GCF_905120475.1). NCBI lineage: Bacteria > Pseudomonadati > Campylobacterota > Epsilonproteobacteria > Campylobacterales > Campylobacteraceae > Campylobacter > Campylobacter suis. The sequence continues at coordinate 24,609 of NZ_CAJHOE010000008.1, forward strand.
TGGTCATGTTTGCACTATCTTAATCCTAATCGTAATTACCGTTTTTATCATAGATAAATTTAGTGCACTTGTGCGAAAAAGATATATCTAAGGATGTAAAAATATGAAAAGAGAAGATATAAATTTTATCTTGCAAATGGCAGATAAAGAAAAGTTAAAAAGTCTTTATAAAAAGATAAAAGATAAGGTTGGAGTTAAAATTCTAACCAAGCCAACAGCTCAAACTTTGCTTTTGCCAGTGCATGATCCGATAAATGGCGGCGAATTTTATGCTGGAGAGGTTTTAACAACAAGTGCTATTGTAAAGTGCGGTAGTGATAAGGGCTGGGCTATGGTGATGGATGATGAGAGTAAAATTTGCATTTATATAGCCGCGATTGATGCAGTTTTTGAAAGTAAAATGTTTGAAAAAGAGATACAAAATTTATGTGATCAAACACTTTTAAAACAGCAACACATACAAAATGAGATAAATCGTAAAGTAAATTCTACAAATGTCAAATTTGATTTGATGGTGCAAAAATGAAAAATATTGACAAGATAAATAGAGAAAATTTTCGTGCGATACTTGATGCACTGAGCCGTCCTGGCGATAAGACAAAGGTGAAAAAAATTTTTAACTCATATATGTGTGGTGTAGCTAGTGTGCTGCTTTTTTGTGAAGTAAGTTTTGCTAATCAAACGGATGAAAGTTTAGATGATATTAAAATCATAACAAATGCAAATAGTGCAAGCTTGCAAGAGTGTGATTATCTTTTTTGCAGTAGTCTAAATGATGTTTTGCAAAAGGTAAAAAAAAGGGAGTTTTTCTTCTCCTGATGATTCGTGTATGATAATTTATACTTGTGATTTTAAAGCAAGTCATGAATACACTCTAAGCGGACCAGGCATTGATGGCTTTAAAAAAGCAAGGCTTCCTATTGAACAAAATTTGATAAAACAAATAATGCAAAATAATGCCACATTTGCACTAGGCAATGAAATTTTATTTTTAGATACAACAAGTGGTGAAATGATGGCGCTTTCAAGAACAACAAAGGTTGAATAGATGGGATATGTTGCGATAAAAGGTGGCGAAAAGGCTATTTTAAATTCAATAAATTTTTACAAAGATAGCCTAAAAGGCAGGATAAAAGAGAGCGAGATAGATAGCGGACTTAGTTTTGCTGTTGATAAAGTCATGGGTGAGGGCGCGCTTTATACTAAAAAACTTGCTGCTAAAGCTATAAAAATGAGCGGTGGAGATTTATTAAATGCTGCTTTTTTTGTTAGAGCACACAGAAGTGCTTGTTAGCGTATTGGGATTGCAAAAAAGATAAATACTGATGATATGAGACTTTTTCGCAGAATTTCTTCAGCCTTTAAGGATATTTCGGGAGGTCAAATTTTAGGACCTTCAAATGATTATGAAGTAAAGCTTTTTATAAAAAAGAGTGAATGGGAAAAATTTAGCAAAAAAACAAATATCATAAAAAGCGCTCTTGAGCCTTTGCGAAAAGCTGATATGATAAAGATGCTTGCTAAAGATGATAAGACCTTTGATATTACAAGAGCGCACGCGCAAGAGCCATATAAAAGAAGTGCTGTGATGCAGACTATGGCACGAGGAGAGGGCGGTTCTATGCTTGCATTTGCTTATACTAGCATGAGAGGATACGGAGATACTCACCCAACGATAGGCGATCTTAGACTTGGGGTTTGTGATGTTGTTTTTACCCATCCGCTTACTAAAAATGATGTAAAGATAGGTGAGATAAATGCCACAGCTTGTGAAAGTGTTGGAAATTTTGAAAAACAAAGTGATGGCAGTATGAAGCTTGCTGTTGGGTATGGTTTTTGTTTTGGATTTAACGAAACAAAGTCTATTAGCATGTCTATACTTGATCTAACTCTTTATAATCAAAAATATTCAGCATCTACAAATAGCTTTGTAAATGATTTTGAGATGGTTTTGGCTCATATTGATGGTATTGATTCTATGGGCTTTACGAATCACTTTAAGCTCCCACACTATGTAACTTTTCAGGCTGATTTACAAATTTTTGAGCGTGTAAGCGGTTTTATGAAAGGAAAAAAATGAATTATGCTTTTTTAGACGAAGATGCCAAAAAAGAGATAAGAAGAGCGATACTAAAAGCTGTTGCCATACCTGGGTATTTAGTCAGCTTTGCATCACGAGAGATGCCTGTTGCAAAGGGTTGGGGGACTGGCGGTATGCAAGTTACACTTTGTGTGATAAAAGAAGATGATGTTTTAAAAGTCATAGATCAAGGCTGTGATGGTAGCGTAAATGCTGTAAATTTAAGAAATTTTATCGCTTCAGTAACTAAAAATGAAACAACAATTGACACTAAAAAAGCAAGTATTATTCAAACTAGACATAGGATCCCGCAAGAAGAGCTAAAAGATGGGCAAATTTTGGTGTTTCAAGTACCGATGCCAGATGCACTTGAGATAGTTGAACCAAATATGGCAAAGGCAAAACAGATGCACGCAAATGCCGATTATTCTAAAATTTGGGTGCTTTTATATGAGGATACTTCAATGTTTGGCGATAGTAGAATTTCAAGACGCTATCCAGTTTTTGTAAATGATCGTTATATCATGGATCCAAGTCCTATACCAAAGTATGACCTTGAAAAGCTGAACAACTCAAAAGCACTTCAGATCTTTGGTGCGGGGCGCGAGAAGAAAATTTATGCTATCCCGCCATATACAAAAGTTTGTCCATTAAAATTTGATGATATGGAATTTAAAATAGAAAAATTTGAAAATAAAATTTGTGAGCGATGTGGTGCGAGTGGTTCATATATGGATTTGGTTTATGATGATATGCAAAATGCACATTATTACTGCAACGATACAGCTTTTTGTGATAAAAATTTAAAAAGAGGCCAAAATGGTTCTAAAAATAAATAATCTATCAAAAATTTTTGGCTCAGGTTGTCCAAAATGTCTAAGCAAAACAGGCGCATCTAAAAACTCATCGATATGCCCAGAGTGCGGAAGTGTAGTAGGGGTAAATAGTGTAAGCTTGCAGCTTAAAAAGGGCGAGGTTTTAGGGATAGTTGGCGAGAGTGGAAGCGGCAAATCAACCTTGTTGCAACTTATATACCAAGACCTAAAAACAACTTTTGGAGAAATTTTTGTAGAAAATTTTAGCGATAAAAATGGTAGGTTGAAAAATATATTTGAAGCAAATTTAAATGAGCTAAATTTACTAAAAAACAAAACTATGTCAATGATATATCAAAACCCACGCTTGGGTCTAAATTATAACTTTAGTGCTGGCGGAAATATCGCGGAAAAAATCATCGCAAGTGGAGAAAAAAGATACCACAGTATAAGACAGGGCGCGCTTATGTTTTTAGAAAAAACTGAAATTCCAACACAACGCATTGATGATTATCCAGATGCTTTTAGTGGCGGGCAGCAGCAACGCATACAGATATCAAAAGCGCTTTCTGCAAACCCTAAAATTTTGCTTCTTGATGAGCCTACTACTGGGCTTGATCTATCTGTGCAGGCAAAAATTTTAGATCTTATAAAAGCACTTCAAAAACAAATAGGCTTTGCGATGATTATCGTTTCGCATGATCTTGGAGTGATAAAGCATTTAACGGATTTAACGGTTGTGATGAAAAATGGAGAGGTGGTTGAGATGGGATTAACCGATCAAATTTTACAAGATCCGCAACACCCATATACCCAACTTCTTGTTTCAAGCGTTTTGTAGGAGATAAAATGGCTTTTTTAGAGGTTAAAAATTTATACAAAAAATTTAAAATCCACACCCAAGGCGGTGTTGAGATAGATGGCTTTAAGGATATAAACTTTAGTCTTAAAAAGGGCGAGTTTTTATCACTTTTAGGACCTAGTGGTGCTGGTAAATCATCTGTTTTAAAGGCGTTAAATAGAACTTATCTTAGCAGTGGTGGAGAAATTTTACTTCAGATAAAAGATGATAAGCAGATCGATTTAGCAAAGCTAAGCGATAGCGAAATTTTAGAAGTCAGAAAAAAATATATCGGCTATGTTTCACAGTTTTTGCAGGTTTTGCCAAGAATAGGTGCTGTTGATATAGTTTCTGCTCCGCTTATACAGCAAGGAGAGAGCCAAAAAGCCGCAAAACAAAAGGCAAAAGAGCTGCTTAGTTACCTTTCTATAAAAGAGGAGCTTTTTGAACTTTCGCCACTTACTTTTAGCGGTGGAGAGCAGCAGCGTGTAAATATCGCACGCGGCATTATAGCTCCAAAGCCACTTATCTTGCTTGATGAACCGACAGCTTCACTTGATAAGACAAATCGATTAAAAGTGGTAGAAAAACTAAAAGAGCTTAAAAAAAATGGCATAAGTATGGTAGGTATTTTTCACGATAAGGATACCATGGAGTTAATTGCTGATAAAACTTATGAAATAGGAGCAAGTAAATGATAATATGCAGCAAAAATGTGCTGATTGATAAAGAGTTTAGACCAGCATCTATTGAGATAAAAGATGGCAAAATAAGCCAGATAAAAGAGTATGGTTTGGGTTATGACTTTGGTGAGTTTAAGATAACGCCTGGTATCGTTGATCTTCACTCTGATGCTTTAGAAAAAGAGATAGAACCAAGGCCAGGAGCAAGTTTTAATCCAAAATTTGCCATCATAAACTTAGATAAAAAGATCATTATGTCTGGTATAACAACAATATATCATGCTATAAGCTTTGAAGAAAACAGTCAAAAAAGTAGAAACATAAAAAATGCGATCGAACAAGTAAATATACTTCATGATATAAACAAAAAACAACTTTTATCTGATAATCTCATACACATACGCTTTGAAATTTGCCATACTGATGCGATAGAACCGATAAAAAAGATAATAGATGACAAAAAAGCATCAATGCTTTCTATAATGGATCATACCCCAGGACAAGGGCAGTTTAAGACGCTTGAGTCGTTTATGAGCTACTATCGCAAGCACCATGGTATGAGCGATGAGGATATAAATTTTATTGTTGAAAAAAAGCAAAATAGAGATCTTGGTAAAATTTATGAGCTTATAAAATATGCTACAAAAAATGGAATCGCAACGCTTAGCCATGATGATGATGGGATAGAAAAGCTTGCGGTTTTAAATGCTCTTGGGATAGAAATTTCTGAGTTTCCACTAAGTTTAGAAGTGGCAAGGTATTGCATAAAATCAGGACTTAAAACTGGCATGGGTGCACCAAATATCGTTCGTGGAGGTAGTCAAAGCGGAAATGTTAGTGCCATGCTTCTTGTTGAAAATGAAGTTTGCAGCTATCTTTGTTCTGACTATCATCCAAGCTCAATGCTTCAATCAGTCTATATTATAGCAAAACATACAAAAAGACCCCTTGCTCAGTGCTTTGAGCTTATAACAAAAACACCTGCAATGTGTGCCGGACTAAATGATAGAGGCGAGATAAAAGAGGGTTTAAGGGCTGATTTATTAGTCATTGACGATAAAGAAATTCCAAATGTGTTAATGAGTATCAAAGATGGCAAAATGGTCTTTTCAACACTAAATTTACTAGGCAAAACAGCGTGAAAATCATCTTAATAGTTGGCGCAAGTGGTGTTGGCAAAGATAGCTTGATAAAGGGCGCAAAAGTGCTTCTTTCTGGTTATGATGATATAAGCTTTACAAGGCGTTATATAACAAGAAAACCAGATAAAAATGAAGATAATATATTTGCAACGCATGAAGAGATGAAAGAGCTCATAAGGGCAAATTTTTTTATCAGCCATTGGAGCGCTCATGAAAATATTTATGCTATCGCGCAAAGTTTTCTTGTTCAAAATACAAATATTATCTCAGTTTCAAGAGGTGCGATAAAGGACTTTGAAGATAGGTTTGAAAATGTTTTTACTATCCATATAAAAGCAAGCGATGAGGTTTTGCTAGAGCGACTTTTAGGGCGCGGCAGAGAGAGCAAAGAGCAGATAATAAGCCGTATAAAACGCTCTAAAAAAGAGGTTGTGGCAAAGCGAATTATCGAGTTTGAAAATGTAGGAAATTTAAACGAAAATATCATAAAATTTACAGAAATTTTAAAGGCGATACATGCAGCTTAGCTTCTTAGGAAGTGCCGATAGCGGCGGTATACCAGTGCATAATTGTGAGTGTGAAATTTGCACCGAGCACCGCGTGAGCGGAAAGCAAAATTTATCAACTTGTGCCTATATAAGGTGTAAAAATGGACAGATAATCTTGCTTGATGCCGGAGTGGAGGCTATATCAAGTATATTTAACACTGAAAAAATAAAGGCTGTTTTTCTTACGCATTTTCATCCAGACCATGTTTTGGGTTTGCTTAGACTCAGATATAGTGCGAGTGAAATTTTATGCTTTCATCCAAAAGATGAGGTTGGTTTTTCGGATCTTTTTAAATATCCAAAATCCATAAAATATATCCAAAATGAGCCCTTTAAAAGCGTTACAATAAACGATATAAAATTTACACCCATCATGCTTAAACACTCAAGAAATACAAATGGCTATGTGATACAAGGCGATGAAGTGGTGGCATATTTGACTGACTGTGCTGGCATAGATGAAGATAGTATGAGTTTTTTAAAGCAGTTTAAATTTGATCGTTGCTATATCGATGCTTGCTCAAACCCAGCCTATCACAGCAAAAATCATATAAACTATGAACAAGCAACGGAAATTTTAGACACATTAGCCCCAAAAGAGGGCTTTTTTATGCATGCTTGCCATGAAACACTTTTATATATCAAACAAAACAATATCAAGCTAAAATACAAGTATGTTGAGCCTGGGTAAAACTACTTTTTAACTCAAAATTTTAATAAAACCCAGCTTGTAAAACAAATTAATGTGGTATAAAATAAGATTTTTATCTCTAAAATTTTGAAATAGACATATCCAGAATTGAAACATTATTTTCTAGGTTTAAAATAAGATATGTCTATTTTTGGCTCTTTGCGCATTATCTATATAATTTATAGCACTATGTTTTGACACTAAACTTGACTACCCAATCTATTAAAGCATAAATTCCTAGTATTAAGCATTACTTAAAGTTCAGCTTTATGCCTTTATTTATAATAAATTTGCTAGCAAATATCAAAACATTTTAGTATATTTTAAAATTTATATTCAAGCTTTAAGCTGCCGCTTACGCCGTGATCGCCGTCTTTATCGACCGTGCCACCCACTTCATACTGAAGGGCAAAATTTTCATCAAGCTTTGTTTGACCAAGCAAATTTAGCCTAAAGCTAAGATCGTCATTATCCACATCATAGCCGATGTATTCGTTTGAGTTATTTAGCGTTACAAAGGCTTGTTTTTTGAGTGATAGATATTTTGCTTAGCAAGTAATTGAGCCGAATACGCCGATGTTTTTGAAGCGATCGCATACTCAACGCCAACGCCAACCGCCGCGTTAAAGTTGTTAAAATCTTTTTGTTTATACTCGCCGTTATTAAAGCCGCTTATGCCGTTTGCGCCAAGCTCAAGTGCAAAAACCGGCTTGATAGTGTGGCTAAAATCGCCGTCATTTTTAAGCTCGATTTTGTATTTTAAGTAGTTACTTGAAAGAATGCCGGTTGATTTTACCTTTGCTTTTTGGGCGCTTGCGATGTAGCGATCGCCTCTGATGAAAGCGAAATTTAGGTTATTTTGCACTTCAAAACTCTCGCCGTTGTAAAATGAGTAAGCACCGAAGTTATAAATTTTAGAGTCATCTTTGAAATTTTTAGCTTCGTATTTTGACTTGCCAAAGCCCATCATCGCACCAAGCGTTAGCTCTGTGCCTTCTATGGCTTGATCGTAGCCAAAGTTTGCACCGTAAAATTTCAAGTCGCCATTTGTACTTTTTTCGTTAAAGTATCCGCCGTTGATGTTTGCCCAGAAGTTGTTTTTATGTCTTTGTGCTTCCATCGCATCAAGCACGAGTTTTAGGCTAGGCGTGGCGTCTGACTCAAGTCCGGCTAGTTTTATACCGCTCATATCAGCACTCGCTCTTAGATAGGTAAGTTGCGATAGCCTTGTGTTTATCATATTGTTGTTTGCAAAAAGTGCGGTGGTGTTTATGATAAGGGCGTTGTCAGCGATAGTTTTAAAGTCGCTATCGATTTTTGCAACACGCTCTTTTATCTCTGTAAAATCGCCCGTTCTAGCGGCATTTTCGATGATACTTTGATCATTTGTAGATGAGTTTGAAAGTATACTTAGTATCTTTTTATTTTTATAGCCTACTAAGCCACTTGCCTTACTAAGCTCACCTATATCTTTTAAGTTTTTCTCACTAAATTTAGCATAAAGTTTGTTATCTTTAATCTCAAATTTAGCAAATAGTCCTTCAGGATCTATCGCACTAAATTTTACATTATTATTTCTTAACGTATTGGCTGATAGGATTTCATACTCTTTTTCTTGTTCAATTTCATCTTTTTTTAGTATCGATGAAAAATCAACTTTAATAACCATATCGTTTGATAGTTCTAAAATTTGCTTAAAATCCATCTCTTTTTTGCCATCTTTTATCATTGTGCCAACATTTTGGATATGAAGCATGTTTGAGATTTTGACATTTGCATTTATCTCTTTTGTGTCTGCTTGATTGTTTGCATCGTAGCTTAGGGTGTTAAAGTTTAGATAAGAGCTATTATCTGTGCTAAGGCTATGTGAGTTTGTCATTTTAAAACTATCGATGTTGATTTTTGAGTTATTTTTTGCATCTATATTTTTTACATCAAGCCCTGATAAAGAATTTTTTATATCTATGGTGGAGTTTATTGCTTTAAACGTTTCGCCTTTTAGTGTGCCATTTGATATGTTTATAGTCGTTGTTTTATTTTCTGCGTTTATTTCATTTGTATTTATTGTAGAGTTTATAATGTCAAGCTTGTCTTTTAATGTAAATTTATCACTTAGTGTAAGTGTTGATTTTTTAAGCGTTAGATTTGTATTAAGATCTGAGCCGTTTGCTGTTGCATTTTTTAAGATAGTGTTTGTGATCTCAGAGTTTTTGGTAATTTTATCGATGTTAAAATCTTTCACATTTGAAAGGGTGAAATTTTCAGCCTTTATTCTTGAAGTATCATCTTTTTCAATGTTTGTTGGATCTTTATCGATGTTTAAATTTGTAACATTAAGCGTTGAGTTATTTTTTAAATCAATTGAGCTAGGGTTAAAATTTACTATATTTGATGTGATGGTTGAGCTATCAGCTGTGATGGCGCCATTAAATTTGATAGTATCATCGCCCCTATTTTTTTCACTTAATACTTCAGATGTGATCTCTTGATGATGAGTAAAGCCATCACCAGTTGTATTATCCGCATCAAATTTATCAATATAGTGCTTGATCTTATCTCCGCCAAAGATCACTTCGGAGTTATTGTTGGCTGTTATATTTGCACTAACTTCGGCGTGTTTGCCAATGTGTAGTTTTGTATTTGTTAGCTCTATGCCCTCAGTTGCTTTATACTCTCTAGTGTCCCAATCAGGTTGAGATAGAGTAGATGGACGAGTAAGATCCATATAATCAGGCAAATTTTCGTTCATTTTTACGATTTCGGTTGTTGTTTTGCCTTTATAGTTGGCATTTTCCGCATTATTATTTACTGCAGTGTCGCCTAAGGCGTGAGTAACTGGATGTCCTTGAAGCACTACAGTGCCACCGTTTGCACTAAATTTACCACTTATATCAAATCCGCCGTCAAAAACTAAAGTATTTGTGCCGTCTGTTTTTATATCGATACTATTTTTACCATTTTCGCCGATACTTGCGTGAAAAATTTTCTCTTTATTATTATTTATGGTTAGGGTTGATTTTTGAGAGCTTGAGTTTATTACTACGGCGTTATTTGCATTAGCTGAAATGTTATCAAAAGTCTGATTTTTACTATTTAGATCAAGCTTTCCACCGCCATTTCCAAAGAAAATTTTATTGTTTAAGTCTATGCTATCATTGTCAAGCTTTAAAGTCCCGCGACCACTTGTGATGTAAATTTTATCAAATGAACGACCATTTTTTAAGATAACTTCCCCGTTACCAAGGCGTAAATTTTTATTTACACTATTTACAACAAGCTCTCCACTACCTATTTTTGTAGGGTGCTTTGGATAGGGATATTTAGCTCTACGCTTGCATCTTGCTCTATGTCAAATCCAGCAAGCCCAGTAAGGCTACCGTGTCCTGATATGACATGCTGCCCCTTTTGAAATACAATTCCGCCACTACCTAGTTCAAGTTCGTTATATATAGTTATTTTTGATGGTTGTGTTATGATGTTGTCTTTTAGAGGATCAAGGTCTGCAGATCCTATTATAGCTTTATTTATATATTTTTCATATGTTTTTTTGTAAGCGTCAAGATCTGTCTTGCTTACAAGAGAATACTCTGTGTATCCTCCTCCGCCCATAGAAACTACACCTATCAAGACCCATTTTTCTTTTACTGTGTCATACATAAATAAACCAGAATCACTATCGCCAGTGCTGAGTTCGTTTTTAAAATTATTATTTGGTAGGGCGGTTATTATTATCCCTGGTTGCACACCTTTTGCGCCAATACTATCTTTTTTATATTTTGAACTATAAAAGATATATAATTAAAAGATCCGCCTATTGTATTGTTTTGAAGATCTCTTGCCTCTTTATCGCCTTTGCCGTGTCTAAAACCTAACACACCTACACCAGCTTGATATGCCTCAATCTTATTATCGCTTGGATTTGTATCTTTATCTTGCACCTGTTTTATATAATCATCTATAAGTTTGAGATTTTTATATACTGATTGCTCTGGTTGAGAATTATTGGGTGTGCCAGACGCATCTAGACCAGCTATATCTAATGGATCAATGTTTCCTTCAACTATATATTTGTCAGTTCTAAGATATATAGTATCTCTTCCAAAATGTCTTATCGAGTTAAAAGTATTATGATATCCTGATAAGAAATTATATGTTGTTTGTCTAAAAGCACCTTTTGTATTGCCAACATTCTTAGCATCAAATATCAAATCCAAGTGCTTTGCTGTTACTACATAGTTTCTGCCAAGAGATGTTACGGTGCCGTAGTTGCTTCTTGCTGATTGATCTGGGATTTTATGAAATGTAAGAATTTCACCATTTTTTTGTTTTATAGACACGCTTTCATTTGGGGCGGCAAAAGCACCTTTATTTTGTCCTAAATCCAAGTAGTCTCTGTAATTATTATATTGCAGATCTATTATCTGTGCCGATGAAAATGTGCATATTACACTTGCTAAAACAACAGATAGGTGAAGTTTATTTGGTTTCATAATTTATCCTTAAATTTTATATTAAAAGCAAGGTTTTGTATATCGGCAAATTTCAAAAAATTTTAGTAAGTAAAGGGTTGCGCAAATATATTAAGAAATAAAAAGTGTAAAATCTGCTTTTAGTTGCGTTATTTTACTCCTATTTTTATAGAATGTTGCTTAAGAAAATATAAAAAAGTAAAATTTGTGCTAACTTCGTCTATGTTATCCTTAAAAACTCAAGAAATTTAACTTTAGCTATTTTGTCTCATCTTCTTTTATCTTTAGTATATTTTTTTGTTTGATATCGTATGTAACAGGCATACTTGCCGCGCTTGTATTGACATAGCGCATATCGCTTACCGAGTAAACAGCCCAAGGATTGTGCTTTTTTATGATGGGAATGATCTTTGAAACATCGCTTCTTTTGATGATGGTTACTAGGATACTAACATTGCCATCATTTCCCACCGCATCAGTTTGTGTGACCCAGTATCCGCAGTCCCTTAGTATCTTTGCAAGGATATTTGCATCAGTTTTTGTTACGATATTTACCATGACATTGCCAAGGGCTAGTTTGTTTTCTAGCCAAATTCCAAGGAAATTTCCTAGCGCAAAACCAAGCGCATAGGCAATATAGTTTTGCCAGTGATCAAGGTGCTGCATGACCTGGGTTATAGCTACAAGCCAGACCATTATCTCAAAAAAGCCTAGGATTGGAGCCAAATACTTTTGTCCTTTTGAAACAAAAATAATACGGATCGTGCCAAGCGTAACATCTGTAATGCGCGCTAAACAAATAAGAGCTGGGATACCTATAAGTGTAAAAATTTCATTGCTTTGCATATTTTTTCCTTATGGCTTATGATAGCTAAAAAATACTAGTTTTTCAATTTATTTTTACGATTAGTTTGGATTTTGGATTTAAACCGACAGCAGTTAGTTCTGCTGTCGTTATGTTTTATGAATATTTAGTGAGTGTGTTTAGAATTTCTTCTTCTTGCTATCTTCTACAATGCTTTTAGCTATCTCATCAACCTCAGCAGTTACTTGATTAGTTGTTCTAGCTATTTGAACATTTTGTTTAGTTAAGTGATCAACTTCACTTACACCTTGATTTATCATATTGATAGCTTCACTTT
>NZ_CAJHOE010000009.1 GCF_905120475.1 Campylobacter suis
TAAAAAGTTGAAAAAATATTAAAAACAGTGTAGAAATATATAATATATAGTAATAAGATGAGCTTAGAGATAAAATGGGATGTAAGTAAATTTGGGGTTTACTTACATTAAATATATAAACAACTAAATTTGAGCTATAACTTCAATCTCTACAAGTCCATTTTTTGGTAAAGTTTTTACAGCAACTGTGCTTCTAGCAGGAAATTCTCCACTAAAATAGCTCGCATAAATTTCATTTACAGCCGCAAAATCATTAATATCAGCTAAAAATATCGTTGTTTTTACAATATTTTCAAAACCAATATCCGCCGCAGCTAGTATCGCACGAACATTCTCCATGCTTTGCTTTGCTTGTGTTGCGATGTCCTTTCCAGCAAACTCACCCGCTGGCGTTACACCAAGCTGACCTGACGCAAACAAAAAACCATTGGCGATGACTGCCTGCGAATATGGACCTATAGCCTGAGGGGCACTTCGTGTGTGTATGATTTTTTTCATATTTTCTCCTTATAAATTGTCTGAAATTTACTGTCTATTTTCTATACCGATTGGGAGTGGGATATAAAGCTCCATTTTAGCCTTGACTTTTTGAAGCTTATCTGAAACTTTTACCTGATCGCTTGGCACTCCAGTTTTTATCATCATTTGCTTTAGGCTATTTGCACGCTCATTTGCAAGCTTTTCAAGCGCACTTTCTGAAATTTCTCTCATCTTAATGAGCTCATCATACGCATTTTGTGGTACGCTCTTAAATTTACGCATCGAAAGCTCTTTGATGACTTGCATTTCACTTATATTTCGTGCATTTGCCTGCATCGCAATATCCCTATCTAACAAGCGTTTTTGAATGGCAAGCTTATCTATCGTCTCATCATAAGATGGATTTATCACGAAAATTATATCCTTTTTTGTCTCAGTTATCGTCTTAAATTGCTCTACTTTTTTTGCCTGTGATTCCATAAATTCGCCATCCCCCGCACTAAAATCAATAGTAGAAAGTTCCTGAGAATTTGCTATACCAAGCACATTTCCAAGCAGCCTAAACGGCGAGGTCACAACATCATTAAAAAGCTGGACGATAGCCTGCCAAACAATGCCCCCATAGCTAAACTCAGGATTATCCAGATCGCCACTAACTGGCAAATTTAAGTCGATAATGTTTCTAGAATCTTGCAAAATAGATATTGCAAGCTGCAGTGGCAAGCTCATCGCATCTGCAGACTCCACGCTCTCTCCAAGTTTTATCGTGTCGATTACGACATTATTTTTGCCATCCATTTTGCCATCTTTTATCAAGTAAGCAAGCGATAAACTTATAAGCCCACTATCTATCTTTCGCCCTACAAAAGTCGCACTATAAGGCGTTATCTCATTTAGTTCAACATCCTTAAATTTTAGCTTTATATCGCTAAATTTCTTTGGCTCAAACACATCAATTCGGCTCTGAATACTCGCACTTCCACCACTTCCGACCGTGCCTTGCATAGATATGTTTGTAACATCGCCACTACTTACTTTATCTATCTGAGCATTTAAATTTCTTATATCAAAAACAAATGGAAGCACCAAGCTATCATCGCTAAAGTCGATATTTGCATTATTTAGGCTAATATTTTTTATGCTAGTTTGAAATTCATCTTTACTTGATTTATTGGGCTTTTGCTCATTTTTTTGTTCAGACTTATTATCATTTTGCTTAGAGAGCCGAGAGAGATTTATACTCTTGTCTTTAAAGATATGCACCTTTGCAAAAGGCTCATTTATCGTAACATCAGTGATGTCTACGCCCTTTTTATTAAGCAATATCTTTTTTATCTCAAGCTCATTTACACCAGCCACCTTTGTACCGTTTGTATCATTTAAAATAAAATTTTTAAGCCCAAATTTTCCATTTATCTTGTAGCTCTTGTCAAGTTTTACGCTACTTTGAAAATTTGCCACACCTTGTGCTATGCTAGCATTTAAATATTTACTCAAAATGGCATTAAATTTTGTCAAATCCCCAGCCACAACTTTCGTTTGAAGCTCTGCATTTAAAGGCTCGATAGCCACTTTACCCTTTGCTTCCAAGGTAACATCGTCGCTAGTTTTTAGAGCTAAATTTACACCAAATGGCTTACTTAAATCACTTGAAAAGTTTGAAATTTTCGCACCTTTAAGCCCTATTTCATGCTTCATAGCCTCATCAGTAAAACTTTGCGTGATCTTTGAGCTAGCATTTAAAAACTCTATATTTTCTATATTTGCCACAAAATTTGTCTCATAGCTTTTATCTTTTTTGGCTATTTTTGGCGTATTTTTCTTGTTAGATTTTAGTATAGCAAGCTCGTTTATAGCTTTTGAGCCATCTTTACTTAGCTCATCATTATAAAAAAGTGAGTCAAATTTTACATCTTTTATGTCAAGTGCCGTTTGTAAAAGCTCAAAATTTAAGCCATTTACTGCTAATTTTTTAAATCCAGCAAAACTCTTTGACGAAGAGAATATATCGCTTTTACCTAGCATTAAGGAGTCAAGCTCTGCATTTTTTCCATCAAATTTTAATCCATTTGCACTTATATCATCAACCACAACAAACTTCTCATTTTTTGCATTTACTTGAATTGGTTTAGTTTTGATATTAGATAAATTTGTTGCTATGCTTGTTGTGTTTTGCTCATTTTTTAGACTCACATTTAGGTCTAAAAACTCTATATCTTGACTCGCTACATCAAAGTCAAAACCTTGAAATTTAGTCCCCTTAAAACCAAAATCATCACCACTAATATCCATATAACCAAACTCATCTTTTGCACTAAGATTAAGGTTGTTTAGATAAAAAATATCATTTTTTACGCTTATTTGGGGATTTTTAAAGATAGTGTTATTTAGACCAATTTTTGGCAAAGAAAGTATAAACTGCTTATCATCTAGTCCAAAACTAGCTGATACATTTTTTATCAAAAAAGTGTCGATATTTGCAAAATTTTGCTCATCTTTAAAAGAAAGACCTGAGCTATTTAAATCCAACAAATTAAGACGAAAAACATCGCTCATATCATACTTTAAGGCATTCAAAACAACTTCATTAATACTAGCAAAACTACTTGAATTATGCTCTATACCACTTATTTTTAACCCTGAAATTTCACCATCAAGGCTCAGGCTTTCATCTCTTAAGAGATTAAATAAAATATTATTGACCTCGCCACTTTTAAGCAAAATTTCATCTTTTGAAAAACCATCAAAAAGAGCTTGCCCTATATTTAGCTTAAGATCGTTTTTTCCACTAAAATTTCCCTTAAAATTTATATCCTCAAAAGCAAGATTATCAAGCTTTATTGTGCTATTTTGCTCATTTATGTTAAAATTTTTTGCGATGATTTTTGAGTCATCAAAACTTAAGCCAACACCCTCATCACCGATATTTATGCTATATTTTAGCGTGGTATCTATCGTACCTTTTGTGACATTGAAATCGAGATCGCTCATATAGCTTTGCCAAATTTTATCCATTTTTAAGCCGCCAAGCTTGATGTCGCCATAAATTTTTAATGGATTTAAGCTCACGCCGCCTCGCCAGTCAAACTCCTCAAGAACATTTGAATTTGTCTCTAGTATGTGCTTACCGATACTATACTCTTTAAGATTTATGTTTTTTATCTCGTAGTTTAGGTCATTTAGTTTCACCTCAAATGGACGCTTTAGGCTCGCATCAGCATAGCGGACATCGCCATTTATGATCTTAAATTTATTTAAAGTAAGGTTAAAAAAGCTCTCTTTATTATCGTTTTCATCGCTATTTTTGCTATCGCTACTAACAACTAGTGAATCAAAGTTAAATGTAAAATTTGCCTCTCTTTGGATATTTGTATATGGCTCAAAAAGTCTAATAACTTCTATGTTTATATTTTTTGAAAAAATTTCAGAAAAATTCAGCTCAAAATCAAGTTGCTTTACGCTAAAAATATCAGCATAAGTTTTTAGACTCACATCAGTAGCATTTAGTTCAAATTTATAAGGGTGAAATTTTGCCTCTTTTACGATTAGTGTTGCATTTTTATCAGCCAAAAAACTTGGGATAACGCTTTTTAGAATCCATGGCACACCAAAAAAACCAAAAATTGTATAAAATGCTATCAAAAAAACAACTGTTAGAAAAAAGATACAAGACTTTTTGTATTTTTTATATAGATTTCTCAAGATTATACCTTATAAATTTTCTGCATTATAACAAAGCAAGGCAAATAAATAAAAAATTTTTATGTTATAATCGCATAAAAAAGGCTTTTTATGTTTCCTGTGCGGTATTTTAGGTTTGTTTTTGCTTTTATCATGGCACTTTTTATGTCCTTTATAATCTCTGGTGCTTTAAGCTTTTTAAACCTTGGACTTGTTGATGATTTTATAAAAATTTGGATTATAAACTGGGGCAAAGCCTTTGTTTTAGCCTATCCTTGCGTGCTTATCATCTCGCCGCTAGCCACAAAGATGACAAAAGCCATTTGCAAAGAGTGAAAATGAAGCTTATCTTAGCACCAAATGAGTTTTTAGATGATTATGTTTTGGGTTGCGAGTTTGCTAAAAATGCCAAAATTTCAGGCAATGCCTATTTGTTTTGGAAAGGCGTGATCTCGGCAAAATTTGAAAACTCACGCATAGTTTTTTTACATAAAAAAAGCATTTTACCAAAGTATCAGGATGTGATTTTAAAATGCTCTGATCTAAGCGGGCTAGTGCTTACCTCAGTGTTTTGCTCATTTACCACGCTTGCTAGCTCGCACCTTATAAAATCAAACGGATCAAAGCTATATCCGCTCTTTGAACTTAGCGAAATTTGCGGAGTGAAGTTTATAAATTTAAAGAAATTTTACGATGATTTTGGGCTTGATTATAGTCTAAGAATTTACATAGAAAAGTGTAAATTTTTCTCGCCCACTCCATTTGAAAAGCGTATAAAACTCACCGATACGCTTTGTTTGGGATACTACTAGGCACTTTTGGGATTTGGGTAGGGTAAAACACCTTGCCACTACCCAAATTTTAAAATATTTAAATTTGCTTATAAGGAGCTTGGCCTACTTCATAAAAGTTATTTCCCTCGCTATCAATAGCCACAATCGCTGGGAAATCCTCAACCGTGAGCCTTGCCACCGCCTCTGGACCAAGCTCAGGATAGGCCAAAACCTCGTATTTTTTGATACTTTGACTTATCAGCGCCCCAGCCCCGCCAATGGCCACCATATAAACACAGCCTGATTTTTTCATAGCTTCCACTACGGCTTCGCTGCGGTATCCTTTGCCTATCATGCCATTTATGCCGACTTCGTTTATCATGGTTGGAGTGTATTTATCCATCCTGCCACTTGTCGTAGGGCCTGCTGCACCGATAACATCTCCCGGCTTTGCTGGGCTTGGACCAAGATAATAAATCGTCTCGCCAGCTAAATTTACTGGTAAATTTTCACCCCTTGCTAGTGTTTCTGTAAGTGCCTTGTGAGCGGCATCGCGAGCTGCTATAATGGTGCCTGAGATAAGGACATTGTCGCCTGCTTTTAGACCTTTTACCACCTCTTTATCAAATGGTGCGATGATTTTTTTGATCTCTGACATAATATCTCCTTAAATTTCAGCTTCTGCATGGCGTGCTGCATGACAGTTGATATTTATAGCCACCGGAAGTCCTGCGATATGGGTTGGATACCATTCTATATTTACCTTTACAGCGGTGCTATCTCCACCTAGTCCTTGTGGGCCAACGCCAGTTTGACATGCCATTTGCAACAACTCATCTTCAAGCTGTGCGTATCTAGGATCTGCATTATGACTATCCGCATTTCTAGCAGCTGCATATTTCGCCATAAGAGCGGCTTTATCCATCGTACCACCTATGCCTACGCCTATCACGAGTGGCGGACAGGCATTTGGTCCAGCAAGTTTTACAGCCTCTAAAAAAACCTTCTTTACACCTTCCAAGCCATCGGCTGGCACGAGCATTTTTAGTATGGACTTGTTTTCACTTCCAAAGCCTTTTGGAGCGACTTTTATGTGAATTTTATCACCTTTTACCATACGTAAATTTATAACTGCTGGTGTGTTATTTTGAGTATTTTTACGCTCAAAAATCGGATCATTTACAACTGATTTTCTTAGATATCCGCCTACATAGCCCTCGGCAACTCCTGCATTTATGGCATCTTCGATAAAGCCACCCTCTATACGCACATCTTGTCCTAGATCTACAAACACAACCGCCATTCCAGTGTCTTGACATATCGGTGCTATGCGTTTTTGAGCTAGGTCTGCGTTTTGTAAAATTTTACCTATTATATCCTTGCCAAGTGGCGAACGCTCGCTGCTTTGAGCCTTGATAAAAGCCGCACGCATATCTGGCGTAACCACATAACAGGCTTCTTTGCACAGCTCACTCACGACTTGCGTAATCTGCGAAGCTTGAACTATTCTCATTTTACCTCCTTAAAATTTATCCTATTATATACCCCTAAAACAAAATTTAACTTAAATTTATGATATAATTTTATAAAAAAGGAAAACAAAATGAAACTAGCACAAGCACTTATACTTCGCGGGGATTTACAGATCAAAATTTCTGAGCTTTCGCGTAGGTTATCGCAAAATGCGACCATTCAAGAGGGCGAAAAGCCAGCCGAGGAGCCAGCGACACTGCTAGCAGAGCTTGAAAGCTGTTTAAATGAGTTTGAAAGCGTAGTCGCAAGGATAAATTTAACAAACGCAAAAAGCATTATAAACGGCACAAGCTTAACGCAAATGTTAGCTCAAAAAGAGCGTTTATCGCGTGAAATTTCCATCCTAAATGACTTTATCGCAGACGCTTCATCACTGACCAATCGCAGCACAAAAACAGAGATAAAGATACAAAGCTCCGCTGATGTCAAGACGCTACGAGCTAGATCAAACGAGCTAAGCCGTAAGCTAAGAGAGCTTGATATGCTTATCCAAGAGAGCAACTGGAGTATTGAGCTAGCATAGCTAAAACACGAAAGGTAACAAATTTAGCGAGTGTGACCCAGTGTCAGGGTGTGGCACAAATTTAACATAGCACTTTGGGCAGTGCAAGCTTACATTTAGCCCTTAAACTTACAAGCGCAATGTTACAACTCAAACTCTTACTACCACACACTAGAAATTTGCGAGGGCGGGAACGGGGTGTGTTTGAAACTTACAAAAGGGCTTAAATTTTAAAACCTGTAAAACTCATTTTAAAACCTTTTCTATCTCACTCCAGCCAAGCTCTCTTGCATACTCTTTTGCAGTTTTACCGCTTTTGCTTAAAGCATTTTTATCAGCTCCCAGCTCAAGCCAAAGCTTTACAAGTGTTGGGTTACCAGATATCGCAAACTCATGTAGCATCGTAAGTCCAGCCTCATTTAGCTCATCTATCTTGTCTAAATTTCGCCCAGCCACTTGCGGTATTCACTAGCGGAGTTTATACACGGTTAAATTTTGCGGACTTTGCTTTTGATCTACGACGACTAAGATATCGTTAAAATCACCAAACTCAAAGCCCCAAGCCTCATAATACTCCGCCCTTTCTTGCTCACTCATCTCACTTCTAATAGCTTGCGCGCTAAATGCCCTGTATGCCCTGCCCTGATAGCCAAACATCTAGTCGCTTATCTCATTAATTAGCACTCTAACGCTACCACCTTGTTTGACATTTGTAGGATCATTTATCAGCACACCCGTGATAAACTCCCCATCAAAATCAATCTCGCTCACCCACATATGCTCCCCACGCTCTTTACCATCTATCATCTGCGTAAAAGCACTTTCACGCAAACCGCATCAAGAGCAGGAACGATACGGCGATACTCCCAAAACAGCCCACGCCAAAAATACCCAAACATAGCACATGCCATTTCGTAGGCATCTTGCATCTTATCCTCGCCACTTTTTATATAAAACATCGGCATATCAACCACTTTATCATCAACTATATCTTTTGCTTACTGATTATTGTTTCAAAAAATGCCATTTTAACCCCTTTGATTGAAATTTAAAAGTATTATGTCGTTTTTTGAAAATTTTATAAAATTAAATGCAGAAATATAAAAGGTCGGAGAGCTCCGACCTAAGTTTAGTTACTCTTGTTCGCTCTCTTCGAGCTTTTTTCTAACTTTTACGCGTAAAATGCTAGCCCCATCCATCTTTCTGACCTCATAGTAGCATAGCTCATCTTCGACCCTGTCCCCGGCAACAGGCAGGCGACCTATTAGATTAAAGACATAGCCACCTATCGTAACTTGATCCGTCTCATCATCAAAACTTATACCAAGTAGCTCTTCAACACTCTCAAGATCATAGCGACCGTTAAATTCAAATATATTATCATTTATCTTTTTATACTGTTCGCTAGCATCATCATGCTCATCATTTAAATCGCCCAAAACCTCTTCTATGACATCTTCCATAGTTAAAATTCCAGCCGTTCCGCCATACTCATCAACAACAAGAGCAGCTGACTTTTGCTCTTTGTTCATTAGGGTAATAATCTTTGATATAGAAAGGCTTTCAGGGACGATTAAAAATTCACGCACAATGCCGTCAAAGCTTTTATTTTTATTTTCACCAAAGTGAATTTGCAATATATCTCGTATGTGTATCATACCCAAAACAACATCTTTGCTTCCATCCACATAAGGATAGCGTGTGTATTTTGACTCAAAAATCAGCTTTAAATTTTCTTCAAAACTCTTTTGTTTATTTATGCAAACCATATCACGGCGTGGTGTCATTATCTCTTTTGCGACCGTATCACTAAAATCGACCGCATTTTTAATAATCTCTGTCTCAAAGTCATCAAGCACTCCGCCCTTCAAGCTCTCGCCGACAATTATCTTTATCTCCTCTTCAGAGTGAGCAAGATCGCTCTCTTTAGCAGGTGCTATACCAAGCATTTTTAGCCCTATCGAAGCTAAAAAATCAAACATACGAATAACTGGCGAAAGAAGTACCCAGAAGATATGTAGCGGGCGGGCGATTTTAAGGACTGATTTTTCAGCTTTTGCTATCGCAACAGATTTTGGTATCAACTCACCTATAACAACATGAAGTAGCGTTATAATGGTAAATGCAATGGCAAATGAAACACTATGAACCACAATGGCATTTGCTCCAAAATGCTCAGCCAATGGCTCTTCAATGAGTCTTGCCACCGCTGGCTCGCCTATCCAACCAAGAGCCAGAGAGCTTAGCGTTATACCAAGCTGAGTGGCGCTAAGATAGGTATCAAGGCGGTTCGAGATATCATATGCAAGTTGTGAATTTGGGACTTTCTCTTTTATAAGCTCTTCAAGGCGCGACTTACGAACCTTTACGATAGCAAATTCAGAAAGAACAAAGAAGGCGTTTAATAAAACAAAAAATATCGCAAGTGCGATCATAAAAAGCGAGTTGTCGCTACTGGGGTGCAATTAAAATCCTTAAAGTTTAAAATTTAAACGCTCATTATATCATAAAAGCTAATTTTTTTAAAATTTTTGTTAAAATTGACGAAAAAATAAGGTAAAAATATGAAAATTTTACAACATTTACGCCAAAAACGCCCTCTTATTCATTGTATAACAAACTATGTAACTGTAAACGATGTCGCAAATGCATTGCTTTCGGTTGGTGCTTCGCCAGTGATGGCAGATGATGAGAGCGAAGTTGGTGAAATAACAGCTATCTCAAATGCCTTACTTATAAATATAGGAACACTAAATTCTCGCACTATATCATCTATGATAAAATCAGCAAAAAAAGCAAATGAGCTTAAGATACCTATAGTATTTGATCCAGTCGGGGTCGGTGCTAGCACACTTCGCAATGAGACAGCTTTTAGGCTTTTAGAGCAAGTAAATTTCACTCTTATTCGTGCAAATGCTTCTGAGATAAGCTTCTTAACTAGCAAAACCGGTGGAGCAAGGGGTGTTGATGCTAGCGAAAATGAGCTTGGAAAAGATATACTTGAGCATATAAATGCGGCTAAAATTTTAGCAAAAAAATATAACTGCGTAGTCGCTGTTTCTGGAAAAACTGACATTATAGTAGATGAAAAGCAGACAAAACTTTGCAATAACGGTAGTCCTATGATGGCAAATATAACTGGTAGCGGATGTATGCTGGGTGCAGTGATGGCAGCTTTTTTAGGCGCAAGTGATGATAAATTTGAAGCTGCACTAAAGGCAGTATGCACCTTTGGCATAAGTGGTGAAATGGCGGCCGAAAAAACCATCGCTAATAACGCAGCAAACGCTACCTTTAGAACAAATTTTATCGACGCACTAAGCTTTGTAGATGATGATATCCTAAATAAACGGGCAAAAATTTTAAGCCATTAGTGTGGTGGCTTAAATCCTTTTGCCAGTATCACTAGATATTTACAAGACCAGATAATAAGTCCAAGCGCTAGTAAAAATGCACTTAAATTGATAAAAAATATATAATCAAGCTCAAAATTTAGACTAACTCCTGCAAACAAACGCGCAAAAGACACAACCCCAACAAAAACAAATATAGTCGTAGCAAAGCCCGAAGCATGCGGAATTTGCCCTGAATGCCCAAGGGTAACACGAGTACCAAAGCCTATTAATATCGTCAAAAAGTATCCTATAGCAAAGGCATGCAATGCACTTTTTTCAAATACCAAGCCAAGATTTAAAATTTCATTTAAGCTGTCTAAAAATGAGATAAAAAATCCTATCGGTATCCAATACAAAGAGATATAAAGCACCCAAAGTATCGCTGGCGAGCTAAAAAGTGGAAGCCTCCAAATACAAAACTCCCTAGCAAAAAGTACAAAGAGCAAAAAGCTAGTTAAAAGTAAAAATTTTGCCCCAAAAAAACTAAGCCCCAAAACATGCAAAAACAGCAATACATATAAAATAGACATAAAAATTTTTGTGCGCTTTATGACATAACCTTGCACTTTAATCGATGTAAAAAATGGTATCATGCGCTGTGAAACCGCATAAACCACAACAAACAAAAATAGATAAAAACCCCCATATATCGCAAAAAACTCAGACCCTACGCCAAACTTAGCTAACAAAAACAAAGCATGAAACATTAGCCCGCTAGCAAGCCCGACTAACACCCAAAAAGTATCGTGTTTATCTTTTAAAAGTGACTTTTTGTGGATATTAAAAAGTAAGAAAAAGCTAAAAATTTGCGCTACCAAGTTTAAAATCATAAAAATTTTTGCATCAAAATCAAACAAGAAAGCCATCAAAATACCAGCAGTGCTAATAGCATAAGCAAAAAAATGACGCATATAAATGCGCGATGGTATCTGTGCTTGGACTAAGAATTTTGGAAAAACTACAAATAAAAAGCCAAGAAAAAACTGTATAAAAACGATAAAAACAAAGGCATATGCATGAAAGTCTATCACGCCATAGCCGATATTTAAAGCGCCCGTATAAACGCCAAGAAGCAAAAATGTAAAGGCGATGAGTCCAAGCATGCCACTTACAAAAAGTGGCTGGTGTGGTTGTGCACAAAACCGCTCATACCAAGTGGCAAATCGACCTTTAGATGGCATAGG
The DNA here is from genome assembly GCF_905120475.1 of Campylobacter suis. NCBI lineage: Bacteria > Pseudomonadati > Campylobacterota > Epsilonproteobacteria > Campylobacterales > Campylobacteraceae > Campylobacter > Campylobacter suis. The sequence goes on from NZ_CAJHOE010000009.1 coordinate 11,549, forward strand.
TGTTGGTGAAAATTTTAGCACTTGGCTTTGTGGTGATTTTTGGCTAGAAAATATGGTATTTTGTCCTGATGGTTTAAACATATTTGCTCCGAAATTTATTTTATTTTGCCTTATTTTATCGTGAAAAATTTACTTTTACATTGATGAAGCACAAGAAATTTACATGGTTTTTAAGATGAAAATTTGTATAATTTACACTTTGGGTAGATGTCCGAGTGGTTTAAGGAGCACGCCTGGAACGCGTGTGTGGGGCAACTCACCGAGAGTTCGAATCTCTCTCTATCCGCCACTAACTTTTTTTCTCCGTTTTATTTTTTTCTAAAAATTTCTAAATAACTCATATTAAGGACCAAAAATGACAACCATAGGCACAAAAAAAGAAGATAAATACCACCTATAACTTGATAAACAAGCAAAGATTACTAAACTACTTTTGCTCTTTTTGCAAAATGTCAATCTTATAAAAACTGGGTTAAATTTTCTAACCACTAAACCATATTATCTATAGCCATTTTCTTCAAGCTTTTGCATAAGATGCAAAACATCTATGCCTCGCTCTTGTTCGCGCTTTAAAAGCTCTCTTTCGTAGATAAATTTATCATCCTTGTTTATATCATAGTCCTGATTGTTTTTACTTTGTGATTGAATGGGCGTAAAGTTATCATCTGTATTATATTCTTCTTGCGCTACATTGTAAGCATCTAAGGTTTTTATCGCTATTTCATTTAAAATATCTCCAATATTTTTGTCATTTTCAAAGCCATTTTTCAAAAAATCTAAAAATTGCTGTTTGCTTTGTTCATTTTCATATATTACTCTATTTTGGGGAGTTTGATTAAAAAACATAACTCTTTTATTAGCTGATGTTTGGGTTATAAGCAAAGAGTCGTCTTCTAAAGATATTTTAACATTAGCGCGATCGCCTAAAATTTTTTCGACCGCATATTCTAACCACTTATTTTTAAATTCTTTAACATCCATATCCGCATCAAGAAGCTTTGAAGCATCTCTTGAAACTAGCGAAATGCCAAGTCCTGTGCCTATAGTGCCAAGTTTTATATCAAATTTATCAATAAGCTCATCTACTTTAAACACTTGTCCTGCATAACCAAATTCATAGTCCAAGCTCAGAGCTTTTGTGCTATCTATAAACCTTTTTAGACTATCAGACTCATTTTTACTTATAGAGGTATCAAGACCATTTATCTTACCCCACATGCTTATTTTATCGTCTTTTGTGTATCCGCTTAGTGAAAATATCCTACGGACATTTAAAGATTCGTTGTCATCTAGCTTTAACTCTTTTCGCCAATTCTCGTTAAATTTATTGAAGTCCATTTTAATATCAAGCGTTTTAGCAGTCTTAATCTCTGATAAATTGTTAAGATTATTGCTTAGCTTGCGATAACCAAAATTTCTACCCGAACTCAATCCATTTAAGCTGTTTAACATGTACTTCTCTCTTATATTGTTTTTTACAAATTTTTATATATCTAAAGTATCTTATATCACATATCGACAAATTTTAGAATTTGTTTATAAAAAATAAATTTATTCTCATTTTAAGGTCAAAAAATTAAGTTTAAAAGACTTATTTTGATTTTAATATCTATCACAGCTTTAAATAATATAATACGCAAATTTTTACAAAAAGGATTTTACATGAAGTCACTAAGGATTAAGATTATAGCTGGGCTGGTAGTGCCTATTTTAGCGCTAATTATTTGTGTTAGCTTTATAACTTATAAGATCGCTCTGATATCCATAAAGAAAGAATCATCGAACAAGAGTTGCCGCTAGCTGTTAAAAATGTCGAGCTAGAAGTGGAGTCATCTATAAACAGAGTCATAAACGCATCATTTCAAATGACACAAAATAGATTTCTTACAAACTGGGTTGATGAGGGCGAACCTGAGGAGCAAATGCCAGTTCTTTTAGAGTACAACGATGCTTTGATGAAAAATTTATCGCTTTCAACTGCTGTATTTATATCTGATAAAAGCTTAAAATACTATACAAACAAGGGCGTTTTAAAGACATTAAGCAAAAGTAATGAGCGTGATTCGTGGTATTTTAATGCTAAAAATGGTGAGGCTATAAACTCTATAAATATTCAAGAATTTGAGGGCACTGGCGAAATAATGCTCTTTGTTAATAGTAAGGTGATGAAAGATGCAAACTACTACGGTATAAGCTCTATTGGAGTAAGCTTAGATAATGTCGTAAAACTTGTGACTTCAAAGACTATGGGCGAGGGAAGTAAGTTTTTAATGGTCGATAAAAATGGCGTTATTAGGATAGAAAATAGCGACAGAGTCGGCAAAGCAAAGCTATCAGATGTCATGAGTAAAGATAAAGTTGATGCTTTATTAAATGAAAAAGGCGGAGTCATATCTCACTATAATGGCGATAGAAATTTACTGATCGCATCACAATATGTCCCTAGTATGGACTGGTATCTTATAGGTGAAATGGACGAAGATGTGCCGCTTAAAGATCTTCAAAATATTCTAAATGCTTCTTTGATAGTTATCGTTGTATCAGTTCTTGTAGGGCTTATCATATCTCTTGTTTTATCTAGTTATCTGCTTAAAAATATATTAAAGATAAAAGATGGCTTGCTTTCATTTTTTGACTTTTTAAATTTCAAATCAAACAAAGCAATGCCGATAGATATAAACTCTTCTGATGAATTTGGTCAAATGGCAAAACTTGTTAATGAAAATATCTCAAAGATAGAAAAAGATAAAATTCTTGAAAATGATTTTATTAGTGATGCAAATAACTTTGTTGATAAGATAAAATCGGGCGATTTTACAGCACAACTTCACGCAAGCACCACAAACCCTGCACTAAATAAACTAAGCGACACATTTAAAGCGCTTCAGGTGGCACTTAGCACAGCTGTTTCTAAAAATATAGTGGATATTGAAAATTTACTAAACAGCTACACCAACCAAGACTTCACAGCAAAACTAGAAGATAGCGGTAAAATGGCAGTTGGTATCAACGCTCTTGGAGAAGAGATAAGAAGAATGCTCACTGCAAGCTTTGAACAAGCCCAAATCCTTCAACAAAAAGCTCAAATCCTAGCTGATTCTATGAAACAAGTAACAGATGGAGCAAACTCTCAAGCAAATAGCTTACAAGAAAGTGCAGCAGCAGTTGAAGAGATGAGT
>NZ_CAJHOE010000010.1 GCF_905120475.1 Campylobacter suis
AGGAAAAGGCTAAAGATCTAAAGGATAAGACGGTTAAGAAAACAAAGGAAGTTAAAGAGTCAGCGGTAAAGAAGACAAAAGAGGTTAAAGAGAAAATTTCTGAGTGAGGGGCAAATTTATCCAAAAATCATTTATGATACAAGACGCATAAAAGGGACTTAGGCAAAAATGAATGAAATTCAGCTAAAAGAGCAAAAGCTTATAAAAAGGCTTACGAATAAGACATTTAAGTTTGATGAGCGTATAGCTAGTGGATTTTATGCGGCAAATTATTTCCTAAAAGTAAATCGCATAATAAAAGAGAATTTGCCTTCTCAAAGCGTTACTATGCAATTTTTTCAAAGAAAAGACGACATTATGTTATGTGGGATCGACGAAAGTATAGCGCTTGTAAAAGAATTTGGAAAAAATTTAGAGAATTTGGAAATTTCTGCATTAAATGATGGCGACATCATAAGCTCTGGCGAGCCAGTTTTAAAGATAAAAGGCTCATATGAAAATTTTGGCTATTTAGAAAATATCATAGACGCAACCCTATCTCGCAGAAGTTGTGTTGCGACAAATACGATGAAAGCCATCAAAGCAGCAAATACAAAAACAGTCTTTAGTATGGCAGATAGAGCTGATGATATAAGTACGCAAATAGGCGATGGCTACGCATCTTATGTTGCAGGGATTCGCAAAATTTCTACTGACGCACAAGGACTTTGGTGGGGTGGTAAAGGTTTTGGAACTATGCCGCATGCGCTTATTCAAATGTGTGGTGGTGACATACTTAAGGCTTGTGAAATTTATACAAAAACCTTTCCAAATGACCAGCTCACTGCACTTGTTGACTATAATAACGATGTGGTTGTAGACGCCATCAAAGTCGCAAAGACCTTTGGTAAAAGACTTGGTGCCGTTAGAGTTGATACATCTAAAAATTTAATCGATAAGTATTTTTTAAACAAAGACACAAGTGGCTTTGACCCGCATGGGGTTTGCAAGGAGCTTATCTTTGCATTGCGTGAAAATTTAGATAAAAATGGACATACGCATGTTAAGATCGTCGTAAGTTCAGGCTTTACACCAGAAAAGATAGCAGAATTTGAAGCTTACGGTACACCAGTTGATATTTATGGAGTCGGGGCATATCTAACTAAAAATGATACATGTAGTTTTACTGCCGATCTTGTTGAGCTAAATGGCAAACCACAGGCAAAATTTGGTAGAGGCGAAATAGGATCGGATAGACTCGAGCTTGTAAAATTTTAAATTTATCATAAAAATAGGTTAAAATTTTTAAATTTAAACCATTTTTAGCTACAATTTAGCTAGCAAAATTAAGGAAGTGATTTGAAAAATTTTAAACACATCAGCGTTGCTCATTCGCCAGACGCCGATGATATTTTTATGTATATGGCGGTAAAATTCGGCTGGATAAGTAGCAAAAACTTAAATTTTAGCAACACAGCACTTGATATACAAACCCTAAATGTAGAGGCGCTAAAGGGCACTTTTGAGGCTACCGCTATTAGTTTTGCGCTTTATCCGCTTATTAAAAATGACTACGCACTCTTGCGCACAGCTGTAAGTTTTGGTGAGGGGTATGGACCAAAGCTTGTTAAGAAAAAAGGTGTTTTTTTAAAGAGAAATTTCAAAGTTGCCTTAAGTGGTGAGCACACAAGCAACGCTCTTTTATTTCGTATCGCTTATCCTGAGGCACGCATAGTTTATAAAAATTTTCTAGAGATTGAAAGTGCGGTGCTTAGTGGAGAGGTTGATGCTGGTGTGTTGATACATGAAAGCATTTTAAATTTTTCTACTGAGCTTGAAGTTGAGCGTGAAATTTGGGACATCTGGCGTGAGTTTGGAAGCTCTGATTTACCACTTCCGCTTGGTGGTATGGCTATTCGTCGTAGCTTGCCGCTAACTGACGCGATTGAGTGTGAAAGAGTTCTTACAAAAGCTGTTTTAATGGCAACTACGCACAAACCACTGCTTTCAAAAATGCTACTAGAGCGAAACCTTATAAGAGTGGATCAAGATGAGCTAAAAACCTATCTAAATTTATACGCAAACGATAGCTCAGTGAGCATGAGCGAAGCTCAGCTAGACGCTCTAGATACGCTATTTGCTCTTGGAGTAAAGCATGGTTTTTACTCTGAGCCTATAAAGGCAAGAGATCATTTGGTGCCAACTGAATATCAAAATTTAAGGTTTAGCTAATGCAAAGCACGCTAGTTTCTTTGGGTGTTGAGACTTTTAAGATAGCTCTTTATCTTAGCCTTCCGATGTTGCTTTGTGGGCTTATAGCGGGCTTGCTTATATCGATATTTCAAGCCACAACACAGATAAACGAAACCACGCTAAGCTTTGTGCCAAAGATTATCCTAGTAGTTGCTGTTATCATCTTTTTGATGCCGTGGATGACTTCGATGATGATTGAATTTACTATGCGTACGATAAATCTTATACCAAGCTTTATCAAATGACACAACTTATAAATTTTGCCAAATACAGCTCTGTGCGTATTGGCGGCGAGCATGAAGTTTTGGTGCTTAACGAGCCTTGCAAACTAGAGCAGGGCACGCGTATGATAGGTGGTGCAAATAACTTGCTAGTATCTGCCACGCCACCAAAAATGGCAATATTAAGCGAAAAATTTAACTATATAAATTTACAAGATAACTGCCTAGAGATCGGCGCTGCGACAAAAAGTGGGGCGATATATAATTTTGCTAAAAAACATGATATATCTGGCTTTGAGTTTGTTAAGTCTATCCCTGGAACTCTTGGTGGCATGGTTTTTATGAATGCTGGGTTGCTTGGACTTAGCATTAGTGATTTGCTTACGGATGTGTTACTATATCGTGGCTGGGTGCCAAAAAGTGAGATAAATTTTTCTTACAGACATAGCGGGATATGTGAGCCGATATTTGGGGCTAGATTTGAGATTGCTCGAGGTTTTGATATAAAATTTGCAGATGAAATTTCAGCCAAACGGGCAAATCAGCCACGAGGAGCTAGCTTTGGTAGTTGCTTTGCTAACCCAGCTGGTGACTTTGCTGGCAGGCTTATAGAGGCTGTTGGGCTAAAAGGATATATTGTTGGTGGGGCTAAATTTAGCGAGCAACACGCAAATTTTTTGATAAATTTTAATAATGCCACCTTTGATGACGCTACCACTCTCATCGCCCTTGCGCAAAAGAGAGTTTTTGAGAGTTTTGGTATAGAGCTAAAAACTGAAGTCATAGTGCTTTAAGGTTAAGAGATGAATGAAATGATAAAAGAGCTTTTGACGCTTAGTATAGTTTTTGTTTTGCTTTGTTTTTTTGCGCTTTATAAATCCCGTAAAAATAATCAAAACAAGACTGATAGAGCGCAAGTTTTAAGGCAAATCGGCTCTATTTTTGGTGTAGATATGAGCCAAAATAGTGTGGCGGAAATTTTAAAAAGTTTAGTTAAGCAAAATTTAGTAAAAAAATTTGATAAAAGTATCAGCGATGTAGACTTTATAGAGCTTGCTGGCGAACAAAATTTTACAAAAATACCAAACCTAAAACACGAAAAACTTAGTGAAAAATTTATAAATCAGTGTGTAAAAAATTTAAAAGAGCCACTTGCCATGGCGCTTTTTGCACTAGATAGCCAAAACTACGCACTTATCTTGCTTGAAAGTAACAAAATAAATGAACTGGCAGAGCTTGCGGGCGCATTAAATGAGAGTATAATCATTTGTGATTAGGCAAAATTTTAAGTATTTTTAGCTAAAATCAATACAAAATTTTATAAAGGTAAAAAATGGATGCAGAAAAGCAAAAAGCCCTTGATCTGGCTTTAAAGCAGATTACAAAGGATTTTGGAAAAGGCGCTATGATAAAGCTTGGAGACAAGCAGATAGAGCCTATAGAATCAATCTCGACTGGCTCGATAGGGCTTGACTTGGCATTAGGTATAGGCGGTGTGCCAAAGGGTAGGATCATTGAAATTTATGGACCAGAAAGCTCTGGTAAAACCACACTTACACTACATATCGTAGCAGAGTGCCAAAAAGCTGGAGGTACATGTGCGTTTATAGACGCCGAGCATGCTTTAGATGTTGCTTATGCTAAAAATTTAGGCGTTGATACGGATAATCTCTATGTTGCTCAGCCAGACTTTGGTGAGCAGGCTCTTGATATGGTCGAAACCATCGCAAGAAGCGGCGCGATAGATGTTATAGTGGTTGATAGTGTTGCTGCTCTTACGCCAAAAACAGAGATAGAGGGCGATATGGGGGATCAGCATGTTGGACTTCAAGCTCGCTTGATGAGTCAAGCCCTTAGAAAACTAACTGGTATCGTCCATAAGATGGGCACTATGGTTATATTTATCAACCAAATTCGTATGAAGATCGGTTCTATGGGTTATGGAACCCCAGAGACTACAACAGGTGGAAATGCGCTCAAATTTTACGCGTCTGTTCGTATTGATGTGCGCCGTGTTGCGACCCTAAAACAAGCTGAAGAGAGTATCGGTAACAGAGTTAAAGCAAAAGTTGTAAAAAATAAAGTTGCACCTCCATTTAGGATAGCTGAGTTTGATATAATGTTTGGAGAGGGTATCAGCCGTGAGGGCGAGATAATAGACTACGGAGTCAAGCTTGATGTGATAGATAAGAGCGGTGCGTGGTTTAGCTACAAGGCTAGCAAGCTAGGACAAGGTCGTGAAAACTCAAAAGCCTATCTAAAAGAGCATCCAGAAGTGGCTGAAGAGATTGTATCAACGATTAAAAATTCAATGGGCGTTGCCAAGCTTTTAAGTGGTGGCAAAGATGACGAAGATAAGAGTGAAAATAACGAAAAGGGAGATGAATGATGGTTTATATCGAAGATGTGATAGCGCACGAAGTCCTTGATAGTAGGGGCAACCCAACAGTTCGCGCAACAGTAACTCTAAGTGACGGAACAATCGCAAGCGCCATCGTCCCAAGTGGAGCAAGCACAGGTAAGCGTGAGGCACTAGAGCTTCGCGATAAAGATGGTCGCTATGCTGGAAAGGGCGTACTAAAGGCGGTTGCGAATGTTAATGAGCGCATTGCAGAAACTATAATCGGTCTTGACGCTTATAACCAAATGGCAATAGATGGCGAGATGCTTGAGCTTGACGGCACTCATAACTATTCAAATTTAGGTGCAAACGCTGTTTTAGGCGTATCTATGGCAGTCGCAAGAGCTGCTGCAAATAGCCTTAAAATCCCACTTTACCGCTATCTTGGCGGTGCAAATGCTAGTATATTGCCAGTGCCTATGTTTAACATCATAAATGGTGGTGCTCATGCAAATAACAGCGTGGATTTTCAAGAATTTATGATAATGCCATTTGGGTTTGAGAATTTTAACGACGCTCTTCGTGCTGCAACTGAAATTTATCACAAACTAAAGACTATACTAAATGACGCAGGGCATAGCACGGCTGTAGGTGATGAGGGTGGTTTTGCTCCAAATTTAAGAGACAATGAAGAGCCTTTAAAGCTTATAATGCAAGCCATAAGCGAGGCAGGATATGAAGCTGGTAAGCAGATAAAACTAGCCCTAGATGTGGCGGCTAGCGAGCTTTATAAAGATGGCAAATACGAGCTTGAGGGCAAGAAATTTAGCTCAGAAGAGCTAATCGAAAGATACGCAAGCTTGTGTGAAAAATATCCGATATTTTCGATAGAAGATGGACTTAGCGAAGATGACTGGGATGGCTGGAAAAAATTAACGGAAAGACTTGGTGAGAAGGTTCAGCTAGTTGGCGATGATCTTTTTGTAACAAACGAGAAAATTTTGCGCGAAGGTATACAAAAGGGCGTAGCAAATGCTATTTTGATAAAGCCAAATCAAATCGGCTCAGTCACTCAAACTATGCAAACTGTCCGTCTAGCTCAGCGCAACGGCTATCGCTGCGTGATGAGTCATAGAAGCGGTGAGAGCGAAGATAGCTTTATCGCAGATTTTGCAGTCGCGCTAAACACTGGCGAGATAAAAACAGGTGCCACAAGCAGAAGCGAACGCAATGCAAAATACAACCGCTTGCTTGAGATAGAGCTTGAGGCTGGTGAGTTTTTGGGAGATAGTATTTGAGTGAAATTTTAAAAGAGTATGACAAGCAGACCCAAAATAGGGCAAAGCGAGCTTACTCTTTTAAGCGATTTTTTATATATTTTGCGGTTATTTGTGTTATTGTGATGCTTGGAATTTATGTAGGAAATATGTTCTTTGGCAAGCGCTCGCTTGATGTAATGCTTGGTCTTCAGACAAAAAAAGAGCGTTTGATAGAAGATGTTGAGACGCTCAAGCGATACAATGCTCAGTTGCAAAAAGAGTATTTTGAGCTTAAAGAGCTTGAGCCTGAAAGCGGTAAAAAGTAAAACTATGAAAAAGATTGTGTGTTTTGTTTTGTTTATTTCGTTGGTTGTTGCGCGAGAAAACCCATTTATCCCAACAACTGAGCTAAATACAAGCATTATGACTACAAATTTAACTGAGTCTTACGAGGCTTTAGAGAAGCAAGATGTAAATTTTTCAAAAGATGCGAGCTTGCTTTTAAATATCATTTTTAACTACCAGGCAAGCGATGGGACTATAAGACAAAAAGTTATTGATGTAAACAAAACTGTTGATAGTAACGAAGAGTATATCATCTCAAAAACGGGCATACTAGAAGCTGACAGTATCCCAAAACTTGATGTGTCAGTAACTATCCCAAAGCAAAAACCACTTGATGTAAACATAACCAAAAAAGGCAAGCATGAGCTCTCAAGCATAGAGGCACCAGCCCCTGTAAGCATAAAACTGGAACCTGTAAAAATTTCAGACTCAGCTACAACGGTTCCAGTTATAGCCAAAAAAAAGGAGCAAGTACAAAAACCTGAGCCAACCCCTGCTACAAAAGCTATGGAGATAAATACAACTTTGCTTAGCGACACAAACAATAGCTTAAAAATTTCTATAAAAAAAGATGGTGATATTTCTGTTTTAGCCAAAACTTCGCCTAAAACTAAAAAAGATGCTGTGGTCGCAAAAAATGCAACTGGTATGCAAACAGATAAAAAAAATACACTTGAAGACAAGCTGATAAACAACACAGGCAAACCTGAGCATTTTGCAAAATCGCCAAAGCAGAATAAAAAAACTACACAAAAAACAAAGCCTAAAACACTCTTTAGTGGACTAAATTTTATAAAATTTGAGCCTACTTCAAATGGCTTAAAGATTATAACAAAAGATAAAATGATTAAGCATTTTGCTTACGAGCAACGCAAGATAGTCATTGACTTTAGTGCAAGGCACAAGGCGTTTAAAACCAAAGAGATAGTTTTAAATCATGGTAGATTTAAAGATATAACTATTGGCTGGCATAAAGGCAACTACCGAGTGGTTATACGCTTGAATGAGCGGTCAGACTATGCCGTTGCACCGCTTAAGAATGAGGGTTATATTTTAGAGCTAAAAAGGTAAATTTTAAGCCAGAAATTAGTTATATTTTGCTAAAATCTCTCTTTTATTTTACTTGGACAGATGGGTGAGTGGCTGAAACCACACCCCTGCTAAGGGTGCAGCTCTTAACGGGGCTCGAGGGTTCAAATCCCTCTCTGTCCGCCACTAACTTTTTCCTTAATTTTCTTTTTTTCTAAAAACTTCCAGATAGTTCCTAAAATACGGCGTTTGCTTCATATTGTCTTTCCAATGGACCTTGAAAAATATTTTTAATCTGCTATAATTTTCTAAAATATTTTGTATTACTAACAAAAATTTCATCAAGTGATACAATTCAAGGATTGAAAAATGGCAACCATAGGCACAGAGAAGGAAATAAAGGCACTTATAGCTCCACTAACAGGCAAGGTTAGTTATACAATCAAAGGTCAAAAAGCCTTGAAACTGTATCACTATGCAAGCGGAGGCAAAATTTTTAAGCTTCGTTATAAAAATAGCAAAGGCGACTACACCACAGAAACAATAGGCACATGGCAAGAAAGAATATATGGTATAGTAGAAGTTATCCGCGATGCTTTACCAAAACTACAAAATCTCTCTGAAAACAAAACGATACATAAAAGCACACTATCTAACTTTCATGAGTTATGGCAGATATACAAAGAAGATGCGCTTGCTACGCAAGATTTTAAGACTTTACCATCTGAATTATCAAGATTTGAGTTTAATCTACTTAATATCATTAAAAATGTTAGTATTGATGAGATAAACAACCAAAGAGTGGCCACGCCACTGTTTCTAAGGGCGTTAAAAAGTCTGCAAACCAAGGCAAATCCAAAAAGTGATACAGTAAAGAAAGTGCTAAATAGATTAAATCAGGTATTTGATTTTGCGGTTATTAATGGCTATATTGAGAATAATCCTACAAGGGTATTATCTAAGAATTTCGAAAAGAACTTTATAAAAGTAGCTCCAACTCCAAGAAAGTCCATAGTCGATATCGAGCATTTTAAGACCCTTATATATAGCATGAATGAGTATTGGGGAGATATTAATGTAATAGGATGCATGAAATGGACTATGCTCTACGCGCTTCGTCCAAGCAATGCTAGGATGGCAAAATGGGAGGATATAAACCTTGATAAGAAAGAGTGGAGTATATCTGGCGATGATACGAAAATGGGGGATAAATTTATAATACCCCTTACAGATACAGCCATCAAGCTCTTACAAACTCTTCCAAGCTCTATTAATAAGAAAGGGTATATATTTTGAAGGTCTTAGTAGAACAAAGCCTATAAGCGATAACTCAATGAGAATGGCACTAAAAAGGCTAGGATATACGAATCATATGGATATGCACGGATTTCGAAGTAGCTTTCGTACAATAATGAGTGAGCTGAACTATACACAAAAGCTCGGTTTTACCGAGGAGATATTAAGTCTTTGTATTGATCACAGATTTAGAAAGGTTATAGCAAGCGATGAGAGCTATCATAGGGCTAGATTTGAACAAGGAAAAAGAGATGCCTTCTCTTACTGGCATGATAAATTACTAGAATGGGGGTTACAAATATAAAAATCTGGCATCAATTTTCTATTTTTATCAAATTTTTATTTATCTGACAAATTTTTACCAAAAATTTCCATCTAAAATTCAAGTTTTTTAACATCCAAATTACAAGCAACCTTTAACGTGTTTATTTGATTGCAGATGCCGATAGAGTCGTATTCATCGATGTAATAAAATAGCATAATAATTCTTAAAACTAGATTAAATAGGCAGCTAACATCGATATATGGAAGAGTTATAGTCAAAAAAAATTTGTTTTTTTGAAAAAAAATGCTATGATCCTCTCAGTTAAAAAACTTAAAAGGATTTTAAGAAATGAAAACTTTAGAATTAATAACACCAGATGATCTATATAGATTATATGGTATACCTTTACAAACTCAAGCAAAGTGGCGTATGGAAAAAGGCGGCGGGGTGAAAATACCTTTTATAAAACTCGGACGTAGAATATTTTACAATCTAGCAAGCATAGAGGAATTTATTTTAGGTCTAGAAAAAATACCTGGTAAGAGAGGAGAATTATTATGATAAATATAGCAGATATAATACTTTACAGTGTTGAAGACATCGAGAGTATTTTAGGAATTTCAAAAAGAGCACAAGCAAGACTTAGAAACTTGGGTATATTGCCCTGTAGAAAAATGGGTGCTATATATTACTATACAGAAGAAGATATATCTAGGTTTATTGCTAATTCTAAGTATGATCACACTAAGGTGGGCAAAAATTACAAAACATGCAAAGATGGGGCAAGCAAGGAGGCAGATATTAGCAAAATATTCGATGAGATAAACGCTTCTAAGATGACTAAGCAAGCAGAACAACTGCCCTTAATAACAACAGACAAATCAGATGAAATAAGCGAACAAGAAGATGATGGTATTTCAAAAGACTATACTAATGAGAATAATTGTAATAACGATAGTCTAAATAAAACATCTTTTAGCAAATACTCAAATAATGATATACAAAATTTTAGTCCCACAGATAATGCAGTCAGACATTTATATGATAAGGGCAGTAGCAACAATGGCTATGTTGAAAAAAACGAAAAAGCAGAGCTAGGGGTTGTTGTACCTATTGGCGATTTAAATGAAATCAATAGGGGTGCTTATAATAGTGATAAAAACAGCGAAAGTATCGATAAGAACAGCACGCTTAATATAGCAGTTGATACGAGTTACGCTAACAGTATGGCTACCACAAACGAAGATACATAAATATCGTAAAAGTCTGTATAAAAGATGAGATAGGCGTAGGATAAAATATGGCTGGACTAAAGATTGATAAGAACGAAGTAGTGCTTAGCGTTAGAAGCGAGTTTTTAACACTAAGCGATGCTGTAACTAGATACCGGCATAATGTTCGTGAGAAAAAACACAGCCAGCATATTAACTATCTTAGAAGTTCAAGTCTATCAAATAGATATATAGTGCTTAGCGAATACAACGATAATGGGAACATGCGAGAGATAGATCTAAGAACGGATCAAAATTTTAATGATGATGGGTATATAAAAGAGTTGTTATCTTGCTGGCAAGATAAATTTATTAAAGACTATGAAGCTCAAAGCTCAACATATAAAAATGGCAGAGTTGTCAAAAATAGGTGGCGGGATAATATGGTTGGCTTTAATGAGTTTATCATAACATTTGGCACAGACCGCAAAAATAGAGACAAAGAGGGTCTAAATAGCAATTTCATCAATGCAACTATTACGCTGGATAGGGTGATTAGATTTATAAATGATTATTGTGCGAAGTTTAATGTAAAATGTCTGCTTATAGCAGAACATAATGACGAAAAGACTAAACACTACCAGATAATCACCACAAATTATAATTTTAATATTCACAAAAACATAAGATTTGATGGTAAAGCAAAGACGTCCGAGTTTGGATCCTTGCTTCAAGATATGGGAGCTAAAGCATTTGATGGGATTGCAGCTAGGGGAGTTAAAGGCAGTAAAACAAAAAATAAAAATTTAAAGCAGATGCACCAAACAGAGCGAGAGTTTAAAAGTGAACAAGAGTTTAAGCTATCTATTCAAAAAAGTGTTTCAAGCATATTAAAAGAAAAACTTACGCATCATAAGTCCTTGCTGGGAAATAATTTTTATAAAATAGATGAAAATCAATTTAAGGGACTAATTGCTAGCATATCAAGCATAATATATAAAAATACATTACAAAATATCAACATAATAACCCAACAAGATCTAAAAAACCAAATAGATGAACTAACTACAACTATTTTACAAAACGAAGCCAGATATCAAAACGCCAAAGAGCTTGAAATAAAAAATAAAGATTTGCAAGATAAACTATCAGATAAAATAAACCAAGATGAAGAGATAGAAAATCTAAAAAATAAAGTATCATCTCAAAAGCAAGCCATACTAACACTACAAAATAAAATAAAAGATGATGAGCCTATCATAACTCAAGCAAATGAATATAAAAATGAACTACAAAAGCTAAAAACAAAAATATCGCAAGAATTTGTGCATATTAGCGAGCATGAAAGTGTAGTTCAAGAACTAGAGGCTAATAAAGCAATCACAGACATAGCAAACTCTGAAAAATCAAATGTGCAAAATCTTAGCAAAGAAAATGAAGAATATAAAGAAAAAAATAAAAAACTATCAAGTGATAATAGCTCACTACAAAGTGAGATAAAAAAACTAAGCAATGAGGTAAATGCTCTTAGAAATTTTAAATCAAAGGTAATGAGTTTTATAGATAGGGTTAAAGATATGTTTCCATGTATTAAAAAGATGTTTGATAGCAATGTTTTAAATGAAAGGAAGGATAGTGAGTATTCAATGGGAATGTGACTATCGTAAAAGAGACAATAACATTCAATCTTAATATTAAATTAACAAAATTTAGCGAATTTTTAGATAGCTCTTCTCTTTAGTGCAAGTGACAGCACATGCTATCACACCTTTACATAAATAAACTACCATTAGAGCACAAACTATTCTTTAAAATTTTTTATAAAACTACTCCGCATACATTATATACCCAGACTCTGGTATATTTTGGATAGATATATCGATCTCCTTTTTAAGGCGTGTTATCATATTTTGTATAGCTTTTTTGCTAACAGGTTCGTTTTCATAGACATACTCACTTATCATCTCATAACTTACGAGCTTGTTTAGGTTGTAGGCAAATAACCAAAAAAGCTTGTTTTGTAAAAAGCTTAGATATATCTCTTCGCCGTTTTTAAAAATTCTCTCATTTTGAATATCTATGCTTACTATATCGCTTAAACGCACATCTTTTTGCTCTTTTGTTCCTACTATGCTTAGTAGAGTATATCTGAGTGTTTGTATATCAATAGGCTTTTTAAGAAACATAGCAGCTCCTGCCTCTACACTTTTTACGAGATTTACATCAGTATCATAGCTAGTAAAGATGATAAATTTTTGATGAGGCTTTATCTTTAGGATATTTTTCATCATCTCAAAGCCATTCATTGCTGGCATATGAATATCTGTTAGTACGACATCAAAATTATGCTTATTAAAGCTTTCAAGCCCTTCATATCCATCGTTTGCTATTATTATATTGTTGCAATACGCCTTTAAACCACTCTTTAAATATAACTGCGCCGCCCTATCATCTTCAACTATTAAAATCGAAAGTTTTGATAAAATATCTTTTGAAGTTTGCATGCTATGCCTTTAAATGTATATCAAAGTTTAGTTCAAAAATGGTCGGATTTAACAAGCTTTTTAAGACTATATCGCCGTTTATTTTTTCATTTGCTAGTTTTTTGCCAAAGTAAAGCCCTATGCCGTTACCCGTTTTTTTCGTAGTTTGTGGTGTGCTAAAAATTTTATTTTTCATCTCATCTGATATTCCGTTTCCAAGATCATGCACTGCGATATGGCATTTTGTATCATCACTGGATATTAATATATCTATTTTTCTTTTTTCTATATCATTTTTATGTTTTTCTACTAATGCATCTTTGGCATTATGAATTAGTATTAGTAAAATTTGCTGGATTATGTTTTGTTTTTGAATGAGGTATACTTTCTTATCGGTCTTAACGCTTGCTTTGACATTTGCTCTACTAAGCTCAGTATGCATAAGCATAAGTAGGTTGTTTATACTCTGTGTTATCTCAAAATCCTCTATATTTTCACTAGTTTTATAAAAATTTCTAAATATTTCTACCGTATCACCCAGTAGCTTTACAGAATCTTTGCCGTTTTGAAGCATCTCTTCTAACTCATCATCGCTAAGGCTTTTTTCTTTTTTCAAAACTAAAAGTGTTGAGATCATAAGTTTTAGTGAGTTTATAGGCTGGATAAACTGATGATTAATACCTGCTATTAGTTCGCCTGTTTCTGCCATTTTAGCTTTGTGTCTTAGTAAAATTTCATATTCTTCGTTTTTATCTCTAAGCCTTTTATACATGTAGTTGTGTAAAAAATTTGCCAAAATTGATAAAAATATAAAAGCCACAAAAAGAGCAAAAGCATTTTTCTGAGCATTTCCCAGTAGGTCTTTTATGCCTTTTGTATCATTTGCACCAACACCAATATACCAATTAAGGCTTGGAATTTCTGAGAGTGCTATGAAATTTGAGTTTATACTTAGTCCGCTTATCTCTTCATCTACCAAAAGCCTCTCTTTTAGATTTTGTTCTATTTTAACCTTTAGTTTTTCGTCTTTCATTGGTGTTAGCACCTCTCCACTGTGGGTGATTATGATCGAGTACGCATTTAGTGGCAGGTTAAAATTTTTAATATTTGTAAAAATATCTTCAAGCTTTATTACTCCGCAAAGCACGCCTATAAAATCATTATCCAAATGGTTTGGTACGCAGATATTGAGCGTTGGGACTAGTAGTTGGTAGTGCTTTGGCATGTAGGTTAGTGTGGTTTTGTTATCATCCTTGGTTTGTATGCGCCAAATTAGACTTAGTCTTTCAGATATTCTTTTTTTTGTTGAACCATCCCCATTTACATGCATAGTGCCATCATCTTTTAAAAATTGAACTATGTGAAAGTCATTTGAGTTTTGATAGAATGTTTTTAAAATTTTATCTAATTTGTCATTATTATTTACAGCACCTACGCCTTCTATGATTTTAGATACATTAACAAGCATATTTGAGCGCTCATTTATCCACGCATTAAAATTGCCAACCAAATTTTTTGTGATATTTGCTTTGCCTTCGTTTGAAAGCTCTATAAATCCGTTTTTTGTATCATTATAAAACCTAATGCCATAAGCCAAAAACATAAAACTAGCAATAAATATAATGAGATAAAACTTAAAATCCACACTCTTGCTATAGCTAAACAATCTTTTCATCATTATGCTCCTAGCAAGAGTATAGCAGAATTTATATTAGTTTGCTTGTCTTAGTTTTGATAATATA
>NZ_CAJHOE010000011.1 GCF_905120475.1 Campylobacter suis
GATAAATTTTAATAGCGAAATTTTAAAAATCCGCAAAAATGCTTACATATTTATATACAAAATAGGGCAAATTTAAAATCGACTATCAAAATAGCTAAAATTTTAAAAATTTTTATAGTAAAAAGCATATTTAAGCATTGTTTAATATTTATGTGATTTTTATAAGATTAACCTGTTTTATAATTACACTCGAAGTAAATACAAAAACACATTTTACAAAGGAGAAAATTTATGAAAACAACACTTTCTTCAGTTGCGTTAGCTGCTATTTTAGTTGGTGGCTTTGCTACAAATGCGCTTGCTATCGGTGAACCAAGCGGTTCGCATATTGACTATGCTATACCTGGAAAACTTGGCGAAGTAGTCGTAAATCCTTATGATATCGCTCCACTTACAGCGGTTATTAAAAGCGGTGGCTTTACGATAAAAAATGTCAAAGTTACTATCGTTCCTAAAAAAGATGGACAGACTATCAGCTATGCAGTTGCAGATAAGCATATCAGAACTCACGGCGGTATCCCAGTTTTTGGTATGTATCCAGACTATCAAAATACAGTAGAAGTTGAATACACTAAAATTTATAAGGGTCAAGAAGAAAAAATAAAAGAAACTTATAAAATTTATGCTCCAGCTATTTACCTTGAAAGCACAGGCATGCCAAATCAAAAAGGACCGCTTTTTGATAAGATAGAAGTCGTAAAAGCTGCAAGCGGTAAATTTGCAAACAGACTTTATTATGTAAATAACTTCGTAAATAAAACCGGCAAAGGCACAAAGGTCGTGTGGAACAACCCAGCTGGTGGCGCTATAGAGTGGAACTACACTCCAAACAACTTCGTGCTTGACACTAAGGGTGAAGTCAGATGGTATCTTGAGCCAAGCAAAATTTATGACCTAAAAACTCCGATGAATGCTGGCGTTATGATGGGCTTTAAGCAAAATCCAGATGGTGCGATGACTTGGGGTTACGGACAGCACTATGTAAAATAAGACATCATGGGTAGAGAAATTTTTAACCGCGAGTTACCAGCTCAGTATAACGACTTCTCACACTCTATGGATGTGATGGATAATGGACACTACCTACTTCGCGTGGCAAATGCTAACCTAAAACGCGCTGATGGCAGAAATGTCCGCACAGTGCGCGATGTGATAGTTGAAGTGGATCGTGATGGCAATGTTGTTGATGACTGGAGATTATATGAAATCCTTGATCCATACAGAGATACAGTTATAAAAGTGCTTGATCAAGGTGCAGTGTGCCTAAATATCGATGCTAGCAAAGCAGGACATACAGCAAGCGCTGATGAACTAGCAATGATGGATACACAGGAAAAATGGGGCGATATCGTTGGTGTTGGACCTGGTAGAAACTGGGCTCACGTAAATAGCGTAGATCACGATCCAACAGATGATAGTATCATCATCTCAAGCCGCCACCAAAACGCGGTTATCAAAATCGGACGCGATAAAAAAGTAAAATGGATCATCGGCGGACACAAAGGCTGGAAAGATCAGTTTAAAGATAAACTTCTTCAGCCAGTTGATAGCAAGGGCAACAAAATCGTTTGTGAAGATGAATATACAAAATGCCCAGGATATGAGAGTGAAAAGGGTGGCTTTGACTGGCAATACACTCAGCATACAGCATTTAGAATCGACAGCAAGTCAAAACCAGGCGTTGTATATCTAACGATATTTGACAATGGCGACAGCCGTGGCTTTGAACAGCCTGCGATAGCTGGACAAAAATACAGCCGTGCGCTTGTGTTTAAAGTAGATGAGAAGGCAAAAACAGTTGAGCAAGTTTGGGAATACGGCAAAGAGCGTGGTGCAGAATGGTATAGCTCTGTAACTAGCTTAACTCAGTATCAAGATGACCTTGATAGCGTATTTGCTTACTCAGCGGTTGCTGGTATGCAGTTTGATATAGCAACAGGTAAGCCAGTAGGTCTTCCAAGCCCACATATCAATGAGTTTGAGTGGGGGTGCAAAAGAGCCATCGGTTGAGATCAAAATGACAAACGCTATGGGTTATCAAGCATTTCCATTTAGTGTAGAGAAAGCTTTTACTAAGTAAGCTTGTAAGATTCCAAGGTGCTAAGAGACTAGCACCTCTTCATATAAAAATCATACTTTTATCCATTTTTGTGTAAAAATATGTTAAGTATCTTACATGGGGTATATAGTAAATTTTATATACCATTAATTGATTTAGTTTTTATAAATTTATGTAACACCACTTCTGTTTTAAATGCGCAATTTTACATATTTTTAATGAAAATTAAAATATAATATCTAGTAACTAAATTTTAGGAAGCTAGAATGGAAAATATTTTTTTAGAAAGTTACGATATTTTTAAGCTTTACCCAAACAATAGTGGCAAGCTGTACTCAAATTTTATCTCAAATAACAAGCGTTCGTCTATAACTCGTTGCTACTACATTATATCGGTTGAAAATATATTTCTTACATATTCTCACTTGCTAATTTATGAACAGTGTCTTTACATGCTTTATACGCAAAATAAGCTCAAAAATGGGGATTTTACGCTTAATATTAAAAAATCCGATCTAGCTAAAAAATTTAAAACCGACATTACAAAAAGTGCTACCGATACGATAAAGCGGCTTTGCGAAATGCAAGAGGTAACAATAAGCATCATAGTAAAGGATAAGGTAGACAAACAGATGAATATAGTTGAGTTTATCGATACTGGCGTGAGTGAGAAATACGCAGATTTGCCAGAAGAGATAAATATCCGCCTAAATGCTGAGTTTGTAAAACTTTATCGCTGTGCATACTTGGATAAGATAGAGTATTTAAGCGATTTTTCAGCCGAGCAAGGCAGTTTTGTACGCTACTTTATGCAGCACGATCTTGATGGTGGCATAAAAGCGTCCGCAATACTTGATAAAATGGGCGTTTTTGAGTATATCCCATTTAGTCGCAAAAAACGCTTTGAACAAGAAATTTCAAATTTAAATTTTTACTATAAAAATGAAAAATTTCAGGTAAAAGATGGCTTTGTAGTCCAAGAAAGTGGAGCAAAAAGAGTAAGTGAAAATCAAAATGCACAAGTCATGCTTTTTGGCATTATCTATGAGCAAATTTTAAAAAACTACACCAAAAATATCGTGCTAAACGATGAAAATTTGGCAAGGTATTACGAGCGTTTTGATAGATTTGACAAGCCACAAAGCTTTTTTAAAATTTTATCAAACTTAGAACTTATGCTAAACCAGTCGCTACATCAAGAAAATGCGACTATCACATATTTTTCTCACTTTTTTGATAGCGTTGTTTGTAAAAATGACAATGGCTTTGTTGTCTTTTTAGAGCTTAATCAAAAAGGCTTTGAGTATATCATCTCTCGCCGTGCAAATCTTGATCTTTGGGATATTGGCTCGGCTGATTATGGTCTTACTCCATATAACAGCGAACCAGCCCGTTTGATAAATTAGACCTTAAAATACATAAAAATTTCTTTTAAAAATACATTTTTTAAATTTTATCACGATAAATTTTAGTTTTTTGAAAAAAATATTTAAAAATTTATTAAATTTTAATAATCATAAGAGTATATTTATCTTAAATATTTTCTTAATAGGAGGCTAAAATGGAATTTATCATGGTTTTGATGTTTCTCATCGCTGGGCTATTTTTATGGCTAAAACCTGAGAAAAAGTCCGCAGTTGTAAATTTTGGTATCGCGGGTATTGTAATACTCGTGTTTATGATGGCTTGGGTAAATAAATTTACCGTCTTGCCAATGGGAAATTTTTAGGAGGAAGCTATGCAAAATGAGTTAAAAACTTGGGGCGATGATGAAAGGTGGTTTTTTAACCTTTTCGCACTTGCAGCACTAGCACTAGTCGCACTTCCTGTTGGTATTGCGTGCATTATACTTGGCTTTGGTATGGGAGATAGCCCTTGCATAATGTGCTGGCATGAGAGATTTTGTATGGTTGCGATCTCATTTGTAGCACTTCTTATCGTGCGATATGGCTTTAAGGTCAAGTACTTAGCAGCTATACTATTTTTAACTTGCCTTGGGCTTTATGATGGATTTACGCATTATAGTCTTGATGGGCTTTACGGCGGATATTTAGATATCAAACAGGGCTTTGGACTTGAAATTTTAGGTGCTCATACGCAGTTTTGGGTCGTAGTGGTGCATTTTTGTGTATTTTTATTTTTAGGTGTGATACTGCTTCTTGGCAAAAATGTGGGCTCTATCATGGCAAAAAGCGAAAGCGGTGCGTACGGCGAAGTTTTGCCTAGTTTTATGCTTGGTAAAGTTGCGGTTGTGGCTTTTGTTGTGATTATGGCTTTTAACTTAGTTCAAGCCTTTATCACCGCAGGTCCGCCACCATATAACGCCTCTGCTACGCCATCAAGAATGAGCCTAGATCCTAGCAAGTGGTTTTGGGAGCTAGATCACTGGTATGAAACAGAGATAGATTTTCGTGAGAGCTGGAATCCAAAACTTCCAAATTTACCAAAATAGGGGAGCGTGATGAGAAAGTTTATATTATTTTTTGCACTTTTTGCATTTGTTTTTGCAGATGAGTTCGAGCTTGACTTTAAAAAAGGTGCGGTTGAAAATGTAAAAGAGCTAAAACAAACGGGTATGGTTGAGCTAAAACTAAACGATGATACGCCTGTTTCTGGGCTTGATTATGATGAAGAGAGTAAGACATTTTTAGTCGGTACGCTAAATTTAGGACTTTACACGCTTGATGATAGCTTGCAAAGCGTAAAAACCTACCTACGAAGCACAAAAGACTGGATCATACAGATGGAGGACGGCGTATCGGTGGCGTTTTTTAACGGCTCGATCGGTATCATGAGCTATAACAAAACCTATGAGTTTTTTAAACACGCTCCTAATCAAAGCAAAGATGAAGCCAATAAAGCATGGCGATATCTGCTTGAAGGGTATGAAAATTTCACGCTTGATTTTAAGGATCGCTACTACACCGTGCGGGCTAAACAGCAGTTTATCTTATCGTGGGATCACTCGAAATTTTATGGCGAGTTTTTTGTAGCAAGCGTGCCTGATGATATAAAAACAAATTGGAGTATCGCAAGTTTTAGCGATAGCGATAACATGCTCTCAACGGAGTTTGTACCAAGCTTTGATGAGGCTTTGGGCGTGAAACAAGATCGCACGATAGATGATTATTATATAACTGGCATGGACGCAAATGGTGAGTTTATATACCTACTTTCAAAGCAGTATTCAAGTATCTTAAAACTTGATCCGAGCGTTAGAAAAGTGGTAGAAGTATTTGGATTTAGCGGGGCTAGTGATGCCCACGGACTAGCCATAAAAGATGGTAAATTTTACATAGCCACAAGAGAAAATGGCAAAAATGTCGTGGCTGTATTTGAATAAATTTGCTATTTAAAATTAAAGGGCGTTAGCTTTCTATCGCCCTTTTCTCATTATCTCTAAGCTCTAAAAAGCTGCATAGTTTTACGCCGTAAAGATAGATTATCCACGATACATAAATCCATAAAAAGAAAAGCAAAACCACCGAAAATGAGCCATAAACGCTAAGATAGGTCTTGTTATTTACTGCGTAAAACACAAAGACATTTTTGCCAAGATACCATATAAGCGATGAGACAAATGAGCTAAATAGCGCATTTTTAAGTGCTATCTGGCAGCTAACCGAGATAAGATATGTGATACAAAATATCGCCCAGATGATAAGATATGGAAAAATGCTTAAAAAATTTATCCAGCTTGTGTATTGGGTCGAGTTTAGAAGCTCTTGAAGTAAATTTGATAGATAAAAGCTAAGTCCAAGCCCGATGGGAGCTAGCGTTATCATCGTCCAATACACACTAAGCGAGTGAAAAAATCCTCTCTCCTCGCACCGCATGATTTTATTGATAATATACTCATAATCCATAAAAAACATAAGCGAAGTAAAGATGATGGCGCCAAGTCCTAGCATGCCAAGAGTGGAGCTATTTTGCAAAAAAGTCTCGATGTATTGCGTGATCGCGTCTTGATTACTAGGTAAAAGCGATGAAAATATAAACTCTTTTATCTTATCGTAATACACTCCAAAACTAGGCATCTGTGTAAATATAGAAAACGAGACCAAAAGCACAGGGATGATGGAAAGCATAGTGTGAAAGCTAAGGCTTGATGCGTAGTGCAGTAGCTCTTTGTCTTTGATCTTTAAAAGTAGTGATAGGCAAAATTTTAGCTTTTGTGAAATTTGGCTAAGGTTAAAATTTCTCATTTTTCTCCTTTAAAGCCAGCTATTTTACTATTTTTTGTTTAAATTTCTACCCAAAGGCTTTGCACTTTGCCATTATCTCATCTAGCTCACCACTCTTTTGCGCGCTAAACAAAAGCTCATTTACCTCAAGCATAGAAGCTGTAAAATCAGCATTTATAATCTCTTTTATAAAGCTCTCGCTCTCGCTTTGCTCATTTATCATATAAAGATCGCGCCAAATATCAGTGATCCACCAGCCACACTTTGAGATAAAGCTAAATTTAGCCAAAAGCCCATCTTTTAGCACCATGGCTATCTCATCGCTTTTTGCGATATTTTCACTCACAAGGTCTAAAACATCAGGACTAAGTGCTGTAAAAAGGCGGTATCCAAGCGAGCTTGTGGTATTTTCACAGCAAATTCTAAACTGAAAAAACGCCTTTTCAAACCTCGCATGCGATATGCAAATTTGGTGTTTTTGAGTAAAATTTGGATATGAGTTTAACCGTTTTTCATCTATACTAAGTCGCCACTGCGTATCACTACCGCTAGCTAAAAACTCGTTAAATGAAAGGCGGATAAACTCCTTATGGCTTCGCTCTTCGGCTTCAAAAAAGCCGTAGTTTGTGATATTTTGTCTTTATAAATTCACTGAAATTCAAAAATTGCTCCAAATAACAAGGTAAGGAGTTATTATAACCTTACCTTGCATAAATTAAACTAAAGGAGGGGGCAAAAACTAAAAGATGTAAAAGGCTCCAAAAATTATAATCGCTCTTAGGCAAAATCCACCGATAAGAACGCCTATTTCGCTTAAAATACTGCCTTTTGCATCTGTTGCTTGGCATGATGTGCCATTTGCTGTGGCTACACATTTTGAGCCAAAGAACACATCAGCACCACCGATGAGCGGAAGCACTAATCCAAGCATGACAAATCCTATCCAAAACACGGGCGCCAACGCTCCTGATGTGATAGCCTTTACACTAGCATATCCAGCTGCTTCGTTACTAACTACTGCAAATAGCATAATCACAGCCACTATCTCAAGCGCCACTAAATATGTGTGAAATTTATGCACACCGTGAGTTAGACCGTGACCTGCGTTTAGCGTTACTATCGCGTTTGCACTAAGTCCTGTTGAGATAGCTGATATGCTAAATAGTATCGGTAGCCACACACTCGCCCATAGAGGTATAGCCTTAACTACATATAAAAGTAGTCCCGTATAGCCCATCACGCCGATGGCTAAAAGTGAACCAAGCGCTAGCATGTGATCGCAAATTTTTCCGCTTTTCATTTTTAGTAAAACAAACAAGCTTACTATGATAAAAAATGTAAGTAGGTAAGTTCCGATACTCATCATTGATGTAGGTGCAGTGTAAAGCTGCATGATCTTAAATGGATTTATCGCAGCGCTTGGTGCTAGGTCAAATACAAGTAAAACCGTGCCTACTATCACCGCAATCGGTGCAAATAAAAATCCAAACTTATAAAATCTCTCATTTAAATTCCCAAAGACGCCTTTGTAAGCTAGAGCCGAACACAAAAACGCCCCAGCACCAAGACCACCCAAAAATAGATAGACGACGATGAGCCATCCCCAAATTTCTTGTTGCATTTTATATCCTTTTTGATTTAATTAGCTTTTGCTAAAATTTTAACCAAACTAAGCTCTTCATCTTTTAGATAAAGAGTTAGAAATTCCGCAAAAGCTCTCCAAACATCAAGCCTAGCCTCACCCGCACACCTACTAGCAAACTCGCTAAACCACTTACTAGGATGCATACTGATAAACTCTGCTTTTTGTTTTAAACTCTCATAAAACTGCCCTTCTTGCTCGTTTTGCAAAAAGCCAAGTGCGTTGTAAGTGAGAAAATACAAAAACTGCAATTCATAGCCGATAAAATCATCAGGAAATTTATCAAACTTATCAGCCTCTACCATCAGCCCAGCCTGCTTATATATCTCTCTAACCTCAAGAGTATGGGCTCCAAAAAGCGTTTTGTAGTCAAAATACGCCGACTCATAAGGGATAGCCCTTGGGCGGCGAGGACCTACAAAAAGCCTGTTGTATTCGTATCTTGCTTCATCTGTAAGCTCTTTATCTGCACTGCATTTTTTTAGCTCAGCTATAAAGCTGTGAGCCTTAAATTTCTCATCAAGCTCATCTGCTAGCTTGCAAATTTCAGCTACATTTTCTAACTCAAATGGCACCAAAAACACCCTTCTTAGGATATCTTCGCACACAAGGCTATTTTGTAAAACTTGCATTTTTTATCCTTTAATGTATAAACTCGTTGCGTTTCATTCTCGGATAAAAACGAACATTTGGCTTCGTAAAGAAGTGCTTAAAGCCAGGCATCTCTTTACTCATGCCAGCGCTATCGCTCACATCTGTATCCTCTAGCTTTAACACACCGCACGGACAGCCCGCCACACACGCTGGCTCTTCGCCTCGCTCGATCTTTTCGGCACAAAGGTTGCACTTTTGAGCTTTACCATCAAAGCCTTTTGTGATAGAGCCATAAGGACATCCAAGCAAGCAGTATCCACATCCTATACACTTATCATGTATCGGCTGAACTATGCCATTTTCTAGCTTTTCATAAGCACCAACAGGACAGACATCCATACAAGCTGGGTTGTCGCAGTGATGGCATGAGTGAGTTATAAAAAGCTCTTTTTCTATACCATCCTCATGGATAAGCATCATATCGACATGTCGCCAGTTTATATCTGGATGCTGGTTGTGATAGACTTGGCATGAAATTTCACACGCCTTGCAGCCTATACAGAAATTGTAATCAAATAAAAATCCAAGTTTTCTTTTAGTTTTCATCTTTTTTCCTTTGCTATTTTATAAACAAGTTGTTCTTGTGCTTGTATTGCAAGCTAGACAAGGCGGACGCAAAAATTAAGCGTAGCCTAGACACTTTAGTCTGGCAAGCGAAAATTTTTAAGTCCAACGCTGTATAGCGAAGCAAGACGAGCGCGACTACATTTCTTGTTTAGCAGCCTTTCTTACTTCCACAAAACTCGCCGTATAAGTCGAGCCATTACCAAGATCGCTCACTCCATCAGAGCAAAGGAAATTCGCTCCGGTACGTGATTTTGTGACTTTTAGCCATATGTTGTTCCACGCATAGCAAATTCCTGGCTTCATCTGAGATGTCTCAACAGCCGTAAATATCGCTGTGCCCTTTTCATTTGTGGCTTCAACCGTATCGCCATCTTCTATACCGCGTGCCTGCATATCTTCTTTTGTCATAAATAATTCAGCATTGCCTTTTACGATGACGCGTTTTACGATGTATGGCATATTGCCCCAGTTTGAGTTATCTTGTAGTTGCGTACCCGGAGTCATAAAATAAAGCGGATACTTTTTAAGATAGCTTTCACCAAAGTCCTTATGCTCTTTATAATAATCCCAATCATCTTTTAGATCGATCACTGGATGATAGCCAGCATCTTTAAAGGTCTTAGAGTATAGCTCTGCCTTGCCACTCTCAGTGCCAAATACTAGCTTATCTTTTGGTGCATAAGGGTAGTATGGAAACTGATCTTTCATAGTTTCTGGCGTTCTAAATGGTTTTATCCAGCCGACACTTTTTAGCTTTTCATAAGTTATGTTTTGCTTTTTAGCAAACTCAGTGTCTAAAAATTTACGACAAACTGTCTCGCTATCCCAGTCAAAACACTCCTCGGTATAGCCCATAGCCTTTGCTAAAGCATTGAAAAACTCTAAATTTGTCTTTGCTTCGCCAAGTGGCTTGACGCTTTGTGCGTTGTAGCAGACATAGCCTGAAATTTGATCGTTTTGAATGTCCTCACTCTCCATAAATGTAACACCTGGAAGCACATAATCAGCATAATCGCAAGTGTCAATGTCATACGGATCGATAACAACTAAGAAAAAGTCATCATCCATTACGCGCTTTTTGATTAAATTTGTGTTTGGTGCTGTTACCATTAAATTTGAGTTATAGTTTATACACGCTTTTATAGGGACTGGAACTGGCTTATCAAGGTATGTCGCGCCCTCTTTTTGTATGCCTTTACCAAATTCTATGTAGCTTATAACCTGTCTTTCTATTTTATTGCCATTTGCATCTTTTGGAGAAAGGTCTGGCATACAATTTTCAAAGTTAAAACAGCCTTTTACATGCACATAAGCCCAGAAAAGTCCACCACCAAGTTTAGTTAGACAGCCTGTAAGCACTGGTAAAAATGTAACCGCGCGAACAAGTCTTGCGCCGTTAAAGTGGCGTTGTCCGCCATCACCGTGCATGATAGCTGGAGCTTTTGCATTTGCGTATAATCTAGCAAAAACCTTGATCTGATCCACGCTCGCACCACACATCGCAGAAAGCTCGCCGTAGGTATAAAGTGAGCACTCATGCACCAAGTCTTCAAAGCCCATTGTGTATTTTTCAACAAACTCATGATCATATAGATCCTCTTCGATAAGCACCTTACAAACCGCTAGACAAAAAGCTGGATCGCTTGATGGGCGAAGCTGGATAAACATATCGGCTTGATTTGCCAGTGGCACACGAACAGAGTTTATAACTACTATCTTGCCGCCTCTTTTTTTAACGCGGTGTGCAAATCTCACCCAGTGAACTGCCGTGTATGACTCATTTGAGCCCCAGCTTATATACATATCACTCTCATCAACTTCAAGTGCATCTTTTGAAAAATCAGTGCCGATGACGCTTGGCGTTCCAGCGTATCTTGGCCAGTCACATGGGTTTCTAACAAGTCTTGTAGCACCGTATTTTTCAAAGAAATTTCCCGGAGCTATCGTTTTTGAAATATGTCCTTCGTTACCAGAATACACAAACTCAGTCAGCGCCTCACCGCCAAATTTTTCCTTTATCTCTGTTAGCTTTGCAGCTATCTCTTTTAGGGCTTGATCCCAGCTTATGCGCTCCCATTTGCCCTCGGTTTTCTTACCAACTCGCTTCATCGGATACATAATGCGATCAGCGTTATATAGGTGCATAGCGTAAGTATGACCCTTTACGCAAACCGTGCCTTGAGTAAGCGGGTGTTTTGGATCGCCCTTTATACTCACCATCTTACCATCTTTGACTTCTGCTATCATCGAGCAAGCATCTCGGCAGTTTCTAGGACAGGTTAGGTAGTGATACTCAACGCCAGTTTCGTTTTTATAGGATTTTGGGTTAAAATCCACCTGATACTGCTCCATGCCAAACAGGCTAGGAGAGGTGCCAGCTACGATAGCACCCGCTCCGACACCTTTTAAAAATGAGCGTCTTTGCATAAATTCTCCTTTTTTAAGGTTATTTCATATCAAAAATATAGACTTTATTCTCTTGTCCTTCGCGAGCAAAGATATAAAATTTTCCATCTTTTATCGCTAGGGCCCTAGGATTTGCGACATTATCAAATCCGACCACATCTTCAATCTGTCTTGTTTTTAAATTTAGCTTTAAAATGCTTGAGTAGTTTTTGCTAAGCAGATACAAGTCATCTCCTTGCAAATCCATACCAGTTATATAATAGCTTGATATATCCCTATCATCTTTTAACTTTAAGCTCTCGCTAACTCCTGGCACATACTCTTCAAGTATCATCTTGTCATCGCCATCAAACACAGCCATACTCCAGCCTGGGCGAACATCATTTGGCACAGAGGCTGTGACAAATTTATTGCTCTTTTCATCATAATCCCAGCCAAGGATAAACTGCTGTTTTGCACGGAGCGTAGAAAAGCGACCCTTGCCGTCATCTATCATTTTAAATTTATCCCAACCAGCAAGCATATGTCGCCACTGATCGTTTTGCTCCTCTTTGCTCAGCCCATCAACTGGTTCGTAAAAGACAAAGGATTTGTTATAACTTATCATTCCAACAGCGCCTTTATACCAAGTAGCGCCAACTGTCTTTTCAAGCTCAAGCATAAAATGCTTATCGTGTTTTGCGTATCTTAAAGGATTTAGGCTCTCATCAGCTACGTAAAACTCATTTTCAAGCGACACAAGCGCAAACTGCTTTTTACTCTCATCATAATCAGCCCCAGTTATAGGGTTAGAATTTTCTAGTTTTAGCGTTATGTTGCTTGATGGCATTAGCGTTTTTACATTTTCAAACGCACCATTTTTACTATCCATATCAAACTCAAAGCCAAAAGCAAGAGTTGCTATGAGTGTCGTGTATACTAACTTTTTCATGTCTTACTCCTTACTTTGGCAGATCTGGAAGCTCTGGATTCCAGTCAAATCTATAATCAAGCTCGCTTTGCCAATGATCAGTCTCCCAAAACCATTTGCTAGGATCTAAGCTCATTCTTGGCGGAGTTGATGAGCCAAGGTATGGCGGCACGCCAGATGTGATGAAGGCTTGAAGGCAGTTTGCACCGACAATGACCACAAACACAAGTGTCGCTATCTTGCCAATCGGTAAAAATGGTATGAAGCTACCATACTCTCCGCGCTCGCTTTTTGCCATTATCTCGCCTAAATTTTTGCCAAACAAGATGATAAATGCCAAAAAGACAAAGACAAAGAAATTTACGACCATTACCCAAAACTGCGTATGAGCACCTAAAATTTCAAGTCCAAAGCCTTGCTTTATATCAAGATAGCCACCAAATGTGCCGTCTAGACTATAATGCAAAAAGCCGTTATAAAGCCCACGGCACGCCATAAGTATGAGCGCTGCTAGATAGGTGCGCTTTGGGCCGTATCGGACGATAAAAAGCGCGATGAGTGCGATAAATATCATCGTGATACGCTCTGACCAGCACATTATACAAGGGCTATCTCCCATGCCAAATCCAAGCACAATGCACGCTATACCAACTGGTAGTGCGATGAGTGCTAGGGCTGCTAGGGACATCATGTTAAAGAAGTTTGCTTCATCGTGATTGAGCGATAAATTTTGCATTTTCTCCCCCTTGCCTTAGTAGTTGCCTATAGGTACAACGACCCATAAATTTACATAAAACTCCATCAAAATGGAGATGACCGCGCTTGCTATGGCTAGTCCAGTCGCCAACGCACGCTTCTCAGGCTTAAACAGTAGTAAAAACGCTGAGATGAAGATTAAAGACAGAACTAAAAACTCCATAAGAACCTTCCTTTCTTTTAAAATAAAACTAGATGTTTTATTTATGATTGATTTAATGAATAATAATACGATTTTTATTAAATTTTACTGAAAAAATAAAAAATTTATATATTTTTTGTAAAAATTTATTTTATAAAAATCATTTTTTGTAATAAAAAATATATTTTTCAGTTTATATTAATATATTTAGTATTTTATGTTTTTTAATTTTTAGACACTAAAAAATAAAAAATATCTCTTTTTTGGCTAGTAAATCTTAATTTTTATGTATATATTGAAATAGTGCCTTATATTAAAAA
>NZ_CAJHOE010000012.1 GCF_905120475.1 Campylobacter suis
CCCCTCACTCAGAAATTTTCTCTTTAACCTCTTTTGTCTTCTTTACCGCTGACTCTTTAACTTCCTTTGTTTTCTTAACCGTCTTATCCTTTAGATCTTTAGCCTTTTCCTTCATATCATCTTTTGCATCTAGGGCTTTATCTTTAAGTTTACTAGCCTTATCGCTAACATTTTTCTTAGCATCATCTAGCTTTTCACCCATCTCCTTACTCTTTTTAACAACCTTATCTTTTACACTATCTGTCTTTATAGTTGTCTTTCCGCTAGTTGATAGGTCTGATTTGATATTTTCAAATGTAGTATCGCCTATGCCTTTTACATTTTTAATATCATCTATACTATTAAATTTATTTGTCTTGCGATACTCTATTATAGCATCAGCCTTACTCTTGCCTATACCATTAATACTCATAAGCTCCTCTTTTGTGGCGGTATTTATATTTACCGCACCAAACAAATAAGTAGCACCAAGTAGGCTTGCTAGTAGTAGTTTTTTAAAGCTCATTATATATCCTTTGTATAAAATTTAATTCATTATATTTTAATACATTAAATAAAGTGTAACTTACCAAAGCCTATAAAGACAGCTAAGCAATATGTCTTATATTCCCTAGATGAGAGTTTACTATAAGTGTGCCTTGCTTTATAGGCATTATTTAATAATACAATCCTATACCTAAAGCATAAATAGCATTTTACCTTTTAAGCTTTGTTTTTATATAGGGGGTATAATAATTTTTGATTTAAGAGCATAAAAAGGGGTAAATCATGCAAATACCTAAAATACAAGCTCATAGCCTTGCTAACACCCAAGATACATTTTTAAAAGCAAGACTCTCTTATAATTCAAGCTTTGTTTACGCAAGTATTTCACAAATGAGTAGTTCTATTAACGCACGTGGAAAAATATATGAAGAACAATACTCTAATGCCTTTAGTAGCAGTGGGCAAATCAGTATTGATGAGCTAAAATCTCAGCTAAAAACAGAATTTTCATATATTGACTTTGTGGATTATGATACGAAAAAGCCTCCACTTGGACGCTCTCAGGTTTATATAGATAGAGAGAATTTAAAGAAAATGGCAAATGATGAAAACTACCGTGCTAAAATTTTTGGCTTAATAAAACGCGAAACCGAATCAGAAGCAAACCAGGGGGCTGGATATAAATTTATGGACTCAAGTAGAGGTGTCGCGCATGTAACTAGCAGGGTTTTAATGAGCATAAGCAAAGATAATGATGGCGAACCACCTTATGTTGGATATGCTGCGGGTTCATTTTCATTTGAGGGTTCATCAAGCTCATCATTTAACCCAAAGCGTGATACATTTAAACAGATACAAAAGCGTATCGAAGAGAAAAAGGAACAACAAAGGCTTGAAGAAAAAAGAGCCGAAGCAAAAAGAATAGAGCAAAAACTTGAGCAAAAGCATATCGAAGAGATGAGAGAGCTTAAAGAACTTGTGAGTATAAATTTTAATCAAACAAGAACTTATAATAACTTTGTTTTTAGTGCTCAGCCTAGTACTAGCAGTGAAGGTTTTTATGTTTAGTTTGATGATTATATATGTCTAGTTATTTTTTATAATTTATAATAAATACAACCCCTAATAGCAATATAGGTTAAAGCAAATACCAATTGTAACTAAAACCAAGGCTATTGTCTTTAATTATATAAACACAACAACCGCAAGACAAGATAAAACTCAGTAAAAAGAAGAGCGGGCAAACATAACATGCTTATATTTTATAAACTTAGACAACAAGGCAAATATGCAAATAAAATAAAGATATAAATTTTGTAATTGTAAAAATTATAAGAGATAAAATATAATAAATTTTAGCGATAAATACCTAATATATAAGCTTAGAGTCATCTTATTTAAAATAAAAGTAGTGAAATTTATTTTACATTACCTTCTAAAAACTTTACACTTTTTTAGACTATAAAAACATAATATTAAAAACCCAATAATAAAAATAGCCCTAAAATAAACTGCTATAAAAATAAAGATATAAATAACTATTAATATAAAATAAGAAACGATTCTAAGATAAAAGTATAATTAACAAAGCTCGCAGCGACCTACTTTCCCGACATCCCAGTAAGGGAGAGTATCATCAGCCATGACGAGCTTAGCTTCTTGGTTCGAGATGGAGCAAGGCGTTTCCTCGTCTGTATAGCCACGAGCAGTGTTAAATAAAACTTAGAACTAAATCTTATTTAACACTGTTTGTGTTATTTGATGTTAAGAGTTAAAGCTTGTTTATAAAACAACTTATTTTTCTTGTTTAAGGTATTTTACTTATAAAAGTAATGTTGCAAGTATTTTTTTCTTAGACAAGGCAGATTTAAACGAAACAAGGGAGTTACCTTATAGGTAATGACCGAAGTTGAGTGCAAATCTAACGCAGTATAAGAGAAAAAACGATGCAAGATTTTATCCTTAACAAGGAAGTGATGCTTATAAGATAAGCAAACGAGCTATTAGTACTGGTCAGCTAAATGACTTTCATCAATTACACACCCAGCCTATCAAACTAGTAGTCTACTAGAGCTCTTAAAAGAAGATTCATCTTGGAGTTGGCTTCGAGCTTAGATGCTTTCAGCTCTTATCACATCCGAACTTAGCTACTCAGCGATGCCCTTGGCAGGACAACTGATACACCAGTGGTTCGTTCAACCCGGTCCTCTCGTACTAGGGTCAACTCTCCTCAATCTTCTTACGCCCACGGCAGATAGGGACCGAACTGTCTCACGACGTTCTGAACCCAGCTCGCGTACCGCTTTAAATGGCGAACAGCCATACCCTTGGGACCTGCTCCAGCCCCAGGATGCGATGAGCCGACATCGAGGTGCCAAACCTCCCCGTCGATGTGAGCTCTTGGGGGAGATCAGCCTGTTATCCCCGGGGTACCTTTTATCCTTTGAGCGATGGCCCTTCCACACAGAACCACCGGATCACTAAGACCGACTTTCGTCTCTGCTTGACATGTACGTCTCGCAGTTAAGCTGGCTTATGCCTTTATACTCTACGAACGATTTCCAACCGTTCTGAGCCAACCTTTGTAAGCCTCCGTTACATTTTGGGAGGCGACCGCCCCAGTCAAACTACCCACCAGACATTGTCCTGCATGAGGATAACTCATGCCAGTTAGCTATCAGAATAAAGAAGAGTGGTATCTCAACAATGGCTCATATATAACTGGCGTCATATAATCAAAGCCTCCCACCTATCCTGCACATCTTTATCCCAATAGCAGTATCAAGCTATAGTAAAGGTCCACGGGGTCTTTCCGTCTTGCCGCGGGTAGGAGGAATTTTCACCTCCACTACAATTTCACTGGATCCCTCTTTGAGACAGCTCCCATCTCGTTACGCCATTCATGCAGGTCGATATTTAATCGACAAGGAATTTCGCTACCTTAGGACCGTTATAGTTACGGCCGCCGTTTACTCGGGCTTCGATCAAGAGCTTCGCATTGCTGCTAACCCCATCAATTAACCTTCGAGCACCGGGCAGGCGTCACACCCTATACATCCTCTTACGAGTTAGCAGAGTGCTGTGTTTTTGGTAAACAGTCGGGAGGGACTCTTTGTTGTAACCTTCAATGCTTACGGAGTAAATCTTTCACAAAGTTAGGCACACCTTATACCGAAGATACGGTGCTATTTTGCAGAGTTCCTTAAAGAGAGTTCTTCCACGCGCCTTAGAATACTCATCCCACCCACCTGTGTCGGTTTACGGTACGGGCAACATTATCTAAACTTAGAAACTTTTCTTGGCTCGACAGTATCAAGGATTCAGATGCCATTCCGAAGAATTTTATCTGCCTGTAGGGTCTCGGCTTAAAAAGATCCGGATTTGCCTGGATCTTAACCTACACCTTTCGACCAGCACTTCCATCCGCTGGCTCCTTTAACTCTAAGCGTCCTTCCATCGCACAATAATGTTGGCATTGGAATATTAACCAATTTTCCATCGCATACCCCTTTCGGACTTTGCTTAGGACCCGGCTAACCCTACGATGACGAGCATCGCGTAGGAAACCTTGGGTTTACGGCGTTGGGGATTCTCACCCCAATTATCGCTACTCATGCCTGCATGCTCACTTCTATCCGCTCCAGCGCTCCTTACCGGTACACCTTCAACGCTGAATAGAACGCTCTCCTACCACTTAGTAAAACTAAGTCTAAAGCTTCGGTACTCATTTTAGCCCCGTTATATTTTCCGCGCAAAATCACTAGACCAGTGAGCTATTACGCTTTCTTTAAAGGATGGCTGCTTCTAAGCCAACCTCCTGGTTGTTTCAGTAACTTCACATCGTTTTCCACTTAAATGAGATTTAGGGACCTTAGCTGTTAGTCTGGGTTGTTCCCCTCTCGACGACGGATTTTATCACTCGCCGCCTGACTGCCATGATTACACACTAGGTATTCGGAGTTTGATAGGGTTTGGTACATTGGTGTATGCCCTAGCCCATTCAGTGCTCTACCCCCTAGTGTTACTACATGACGCTATACCTAAATATATTTCGGAGAGAACCAGCTATCACGATGTTTGATTGGCCTTTCACCCCTATCCACAAGTCATCCCATAGCTTTTCAACGCTAGCGGGTTCGGTCCTCCACTGGCTCTTACACCAGTTTCAACCTGCTCATGGATAGATCACATCGTTTCGGGTCTGCAGCATCTGACTAAACGCCCTATTAAGACTCGCTTTCGCTACGGCTCCGGGTTTCCTTAACCTTGCCAGACACCACAACTCGCAGGCTCATTATGCAAAAGGCAGTCCATCACCCTGATAAATCATAGGGCTCTGAATGATTGTAAGTAAATGGTTTCAGGTTCTATTTCACTCCGATCACCTCGGTTCTTTTCACCTTTCCCTCACGGTACTTGTACGCTATCGGTCTAGTAGTAGTATTTAGGGTTGGATCGTGGTCGACCCAGCTTCAGACAGGATATCACGTGTCCCGCCCTACTCAGGATACTGCTAAGTAAAACATCGCTTTCATATACGGGAGTATCACCCTCTACGCTCAACCTTTCCAGATTGTTCTATTAGCTTTGTTTAGTCTATATTGCAGTCCTACAACCCCGTTAGTAAACTAACGGTTTGCCCTCTTACGCGTTCGCTCGCCGCTACTAGCGTAATCTCTATTGATTTCTCTTCCTGTTGGTACTAAGATGTTTCAATTCCCAACGTTAGCTCCATATTAGGTAGTTAAGCTCGCACTTAACTGGGTTGCCCCATTCGGAAATACCCGGATCAAAGCCCCTTGACGGCTCCCCGAGTCTTATCGCAGCCTGGCACGTCCTTCATCGCCTCTACTAGCCAAGGCATCCACCATTCACTCTTAGTAGCTTACCTTTTATTAGTATATATTTATATTCTAATTCGCATCACTTCCTTGCTAAAGATAACATATGTTACTACATTTAAATTCTACAATCCAAGACGGAAAGCATTGACAGATAGTATGGATAAGTTTTAAATCCCATAAAATCTTGTGATGTCAAACTTCTGCATTTAATGCAAGAAAGTAGATATTTAAATCTTTAACAAGTCCTGTAAAATTGTTTTTATTAAAACTTGCTTGTGACTCTTAACAATAATAATTCAAAGAACATTTAGACAATAAAAGTCTAAACGAAATACTTTTATTAAAAAGTACTTGGTTTAGACTTTAAAACTATTAAATAAGCACTGCTTTTTAAGGGCTGTGATTATAGCTAAAAAGAGCTTATAAAAGCTTTAATGGTGGGCCTAACAAGACTTGAACTTGTGACCTCACCCTTATCAGGGGTGCACTCTAACCAGCTGAGCTATAGGCCCTTTACACTTTAAATTTCTGGTGGAGAATAGCGGGATCGAACCGCTGACCTCCTGCGTGCAAAGCAGGCGCTCTCCCAGCTGAGCTAATTCCCCAGAATATCAATCTAAATTCTAATAGATAGATAAATCTTTATTAGCTGTCAATCTTTCAAAACTAAACAAGTGTGATTGAGTTCTCATTTCTGAACTGATAGTTGTGAGACTTATCAGTTTGTACTCTAGAAAGGAGGTGATCCAACCGCAGGTTCTCCTACGGTTACCTTGTTACGACTTCACCCCAGTCGCTGATTCCACTGTGGGCGGTAGCTAGTTTAGCATTCCGACTTCGAGTGAAATCAACTCCCATGGTGTGACGGGCGGTGAGTACAAGACCCGGGAACGTATTCACCGTAGCATGGCTGATCTACGATTACTAGCGATTCCGGCTTCATGGAGTCGAGTTGCAGACTCCAATCCGAACTGGGACATATTTTATAGATTTGCTCCATCTCGCGATATTGCGTCTCATTGTATATGCCATTGTAGCACGTGTGTCGCCCCGGACATAAGGGCCATGATGACTTGACGTCGTCCACACCTTCCTCCTCCTTGCGAAGGCAGTCTATTTAGAGTGCTCGGCCTAACCGTTAGCAACTAAATACGTGGGTTGCGCTCGTTGCGGGACTTAACCCAACATCTCACGACACGAGCTGACGACAGCCGTGCAGCACCTGTCTCAACATTCTAGCAAGCTAGCACTTCCATATCTCTACAGAATTTGTTGGATATCAAGTCCGGGTAAGGTTCTTCGCGTATCTTCGAATTAAACCACATGCTCCACCGCTTGTGCGGGTCCCCGTCTATTCCTTTGAGTTTTAATCTTGCGACCGTACTCCCCAGGCGGTATACTTAATCCGTTAGGTGCATTACTGCCTTGACTAGCAAAGCAACAACTAGTATACATCGTTTAGGGCGTGGACTACCAGGGTATCTAATCCTGTTTGCTCCCCACGCTTTCACGCCTTAGCGTCAGTTGAGTTCCAGCAGATCGCCTTCGCAATGGGTATTCCTGGTGATCTCTACGGATTTTACCCCTACACCACCAATTCCATCTGCCTCTCCCTCACTCTAGATTATCAGTTTCCCAAGCAGTTCTATGGTTAAGCCATAGGATTTCACAAAAGACTTGATAATCCGCCTACGCGTCCTTTACGCCCAGTGATTCCGAGTAACGCTTGCACCCTCCGTATTACCGCGGCTGCTGGCACGGAGTTAGCCGGTGCTTATTCGTCAGGTACCGTCATGGTTCTTCCCTGACAAAAGGAGTTTACGCTCCGAAAAGTGTCATCCTCCACGCGGCGTTGCTGCTTCAGGGTTTCCCCCATTGAGCAATATTCCCTACTGCTGCCTCCCGTAGGAGTCTGGACCGTGTCTCAGTTCCAGTGTGACTGATCATCCTCTCAGACCAGTTATGCGTCATAGCCTTGGTGAGCCATTACCTCACCAACTAGCTGATACAATATAGTCTCATCCTACACCGAAAAACTTTCCCGACTTAACTTATGTTAAGAAGGAGTATGGAGTATTAGCAGTCATTTCTAACTGTTGTCCTCCAGTGTAGGGCAGATTAACTATACATTACTCACCCGTGCGCCACTAAGATCAAATAGCAAGCTACTTAATCTCCGTTCGACTTGCATGTATTAGGCACGCCGCCAGCGTTCACTCTGAGCCAGGATCAAACTCTCCATATAAATTTATATGAAGTTTTTAATCTAAAAACTTTTAATTTTTTAATTAGTTTTAATCTGCTAAAATAAGCAGATTGGCTCAATCGATCACTTGTTTAGATTTCAAAGATTGACTAATAGTTTAACATTTATAATTTAAAAGAACAACGATAAAATAAGGAAAGCTTTATTAACTCAAGAAGGTTAAAAGTGGTTTCTCTCAACTCGTGAGCTGGAATTATATATGATAAGTGCTTAAATATCCCTTAAATATAAAAAAGAATTTTAAAAAGTTGAAAAAATATTAAAAACAGTGTAGAAATATATAATATATAGTAATAAGATGAGCTTAGAGATAAAATGGGATGTAAGTAAATTTGGGGTTTACTTACATTAA
>NZ_CAJHOE010000013.1 GCF_905120475.1 Campylobacter suis
AGGCGTAGTAACTATTCCAGAAGATAAGGTAAAAGATAATACACCAGTAACAACAACAACAACTGATGATGCTGGTAATAAATCACCTGTTGGTACAGCTACAGCTGGTGAAGCTCCAGACACAACACCGCCAGTAGTTAGCATAACATCTGTTATAAATGAAGATACAGATATGCCTGCAGATGGGACACCTAACTCAACTAAGGTTACATTTACAGTAGATGATCCAACAGCTACAATAGAAGTAACAGGACCAAATGGAGAGACACCAGATAGTATCGTTGAAAATCCAGATGGTAGTAAAACAGCTACATTTAATACTCCACTACCTAAGGATAGTGAAGTAACAGTAACTGCAACAGATGAGGCTGGTAATGAGGGTAGAGATAGTGATATAGTTCCTGCAACTACATTTGCTGATAATGAAGCTCCAACGGTTGATGTGGTAGCAAATCGTGATGGTAGCGTAAGCATAACTCCTGCTAATGATGGTAAGACAATGACGGTTTCGTATATTGATAATGACGATGTTACCCATACTGCTACATACACAAACAATAATGGCACTTGGACAAGAATTTCTGGAGATACAACTTTCCCTAGAAGAACAACAGGTTCTATTACATTAAAAGCCGATGACGTTAAAGACGGCACAGAAGTTAGTGCTACTATTGCTGATGTGGCTGGAAATGTTGGTTCTGATAAAGATACAGCTCTTACACCATTGACAGCTCCAACTATCACTTATGAAGAGGATCAAGATAAAAACAATATAGTAACAAGACAAGAATCTATAGCTGATGGTAGTGTAAATAAAACTGCAGCAACAGTTGCTATCCCATCTGGTGCAATAGAGGGCGATATTTTAACTATTACTAATAATAGGGGTGAAGTAGTTGGTAAATATACAGTAGGTGTTGATGCTAATACTAGTGAGCTTACTTTGATCCCAGATGCTAATACGGCAGCCAATGATGCAAATACTGTAAATGGCTCTACAGTTGAAATTCCATTAACATTTGATGTAAATGCGAGAAACAATACCCTTAATATAACAGCTGAAATTTCTGATGGCTCTCAAAGAAGAAGTGATAAGAAAAATATATCACTAGAAAAACTTGGTGATATGTCTATCTCTATTTTTGAAGGAGATTATGAGATAACTGAGCTTGACTGGCAAAATGGTGGCGCTACAAAAGAGCAGGCTGAAAGCGATGGCGATATAAATAATGCAACAGCCAGAATAAGACTACCAGAAAATATGGTAACTGGTGATGTTATCAAAATCATAGTAGATGATAATTTCAAAAAAGAAAAAGTTGAAATAGAAGTAGAGGTCACAAAAAATAGTGATAATACATTTAGCTTTACAGAAACAACTAACACAGGCAAGGTTGGCAATGTAGAGAATGTAGCTGTAGAAAATGGCGTCGTGTCAATAGATGTCAAAGAAATTCCTACTCATTCTCGCGATGAAGCAGCGCCTGTTGTTAAAGGAGGATATGCTACACAGGTTACGGTTGAGTTAGCTGGTCAGGGCGGGGAAGTAAGAACTACAAAAGTTGAACATCAGATAATGAAAGAGATGAATGAGATGACTATCAGTTATGATGAAGCTGGAAGTGATAATGTTTTATCTATATCTGAAAATCAAGCTGATGGTGATCTAACAAAAAGCAATGTCACTATTAACCTTCCTTATGCGGCAAAAGTTGGCAATACGGTTACTGTTGAGTTTTCAATAGATGGCAATGTTGTTGAAACACAGACGCTTACCATAGACGCAGATATGAAACAAGCTGATCAAATAGTCCTAGAAGCACCAGTAGAGGGTGGTAAAACAGCAGCAGCCAAAGCTACTTTTGCTAATATGACAGCAAGTGCAGAGATTGATGTTGAGGCGGCTGATCCTATACCAGGTAGAGTGGTGGTCGATTTTGCTGATGATGTTATAGCGGAAGGGTTCTTTAAAGATTATACAAGAGCTGAGAATGCTATAAATCAGTCTGAAAGCATAAGAACAGGTAGCGATACCGATACTATGGTAAAATTCCACCTTCCAAGAAACGATGTAAAAGCTGGTTATAAGCTTGTGTTTACTGCTGTAGATACAGATGGCACAGAAACATCAGTAACTCACACTATCACTGAAGCTGAAGTCAGTGCAAGATTTGTTAGCTTAAATGTTGGCTTAGGATCTGTTAAAGAGGGTAATTACCTAAGCATATTAGATGCTCATTTGATAAATAGAAATGATGAAAGTGGCGAGAAAGTTAGCAGTAAAATTTTAGTTGATAGAGGGACTGAGATAGCTATAGATGACATACAGGTGACTTCAGGATCAACTACTATTATAGGATTTGCAGAACCAAACTCTACTTTTGCTATATCAGTTGGTGGAAACGTAGTGTCTAATTCAACAATATCTCAAGACGCAAATGGCAAGTTTAGTATAACCATACCAACAACTATGCAAGATGGTGGTAATATCAACATTAAAGCTACTGATATTCACTACAATACCTCTAATACCTCAATAGACTATAATCAGTTTGTAGATGTGAGTGCGGCAAAAGGTGTTTTTGGTGGAGATACAAGTTCTACTACATTTAATGAAAAAATGAGCGATGGTGATAACTTTATAAAAGTTACAGATAGAATTAGACAAGGTGCTGATATAACCACTCAAGATGGTAATGATATAGTTGTCGTTGATAACTGGATAAATTCTGGCGCTAAAATAGACCTTGGAAATGGCAACAATAAACTATCTGTTGGAACAAACATAGATAGCGCAACTGTAATAGCTGGTGATGGTAACGATATAGTTGTCGTTGATAACTGGATAAATTCTGGCGCTAAAATAGACCTTGGAAATGGCAACAATAAACTATCTGTTGGAACAAACATAGATAGCGCAACTGTAATAGCT
>NZ_CAJHOE010000014.1 GCF_905120475.1 Campylobacter suis
AAGGAGCAAACATGAAGACAATGTTTTCAAAGACATTAAAGGTTTTA
This sequence comes from Campylobacter suis, assembly GCF_905120475.1. Classification (NCBI taxonomy): domain Bacteria; kingdom Pseudomonadati; phylum Campylobacterota; class Epsilonproteobacteria; order Campylobacterales; family Campylobacteraceae; genus Campylobacter; species Campylobacter suis. The sequence continues at coordinate 48 of NZ_CAJHOE010000014.1, forward strand.
TCAGCTGTTGCACTATTTGGTGCTTTAAGTGCTAATGCTTTTAGCGAAGGAGAGGATTATATAGTACTTGATAAACCTCTTTCAGTTGAAAAAGGAACACTTACAAAGGTATTTAGCTATGCTTGCCCATTTTGCTATAAATATGATAAGAGTGTAACTCCAGCTGTAGTTAAAAAGGTAGAGGGCTTAAAGTATGAGCCATTTCATCTAAAGACAAAGGCAAATGAGCATGGAGAGGGAGAGACAGCTAGTAAGCTATTAGCAGTAGCTGTTGTTAAAGATAGAGCAGCTAATAAAGATCTATTTGCAGATGACTCACTATTTAAAAAGGTAAAGATGGCATATTATAAGTCATACCATGATAAAAAGCAAAGATTTAGTAGTGCTGATGAGTTTTTAAAGCTAGGCTTAGATGCAAGTGGTATTAGTAAAGAGGATTATGAAAAAGAGCTAGCTAATCCTGAAGTAGTAGAGCTACTTAAAAAGTGGGATGAGAGCTATGATGTAGCTAAAATTCAAGGCGTTCCAGCATTTGTAGTAAATGGTAAGTATCTTATCTATACAGCTAAGATAACATCAATTGATGGTATGGCTAATCTTATAAAAGAGCTTATGGCTAAATAGGTCTAAGTATGGGGTTTATAGATAAAATAGCAAAGTGGCAAGATAGCCGCTTTCCTTGGGTATTAATGGTTATAGCAAGTATATCACTTGTGCTTATTGCCCACTCTGTATTTCAAAAGTATCTTTATATGCCACCTTGTGAGCAGTGTGTATATATAAGAGTAGCATTTTTAATAATGGCAATAGGTGGCATAATAGCTATAATAAATCCAAGAAATTTAGTTTTAAAACTACTAGGATATGGCTTTGGATTTTGGGGTGCGATATATGGCATGATGTGTAGTATAAAGCTAGCTAAAATTCATGCAGCTATTCACGGTGATGATGCAGATCCATTTGGAGTTCAAGGTTGCTCTACTGAACCAAGCCATATACTTGGCTTACCACTTGAGAAGTGGGCACCTGATTGGTTTATGCCTCTTGGAGATTGTGGTAAAGAAGATGCCATAGTTCCTGATGGTGTGATATTAAGTAGTATACAAGAGTACTTTATAAATCTTTATACAGAAGCTGGTGGATGGTATCTAATACCTTCAAAGCACTTTTTAAGTATGGCTGATTGTACTCTTATGGGATTTGGTCTATGCTTTGTTATACTTGCTGTTATGCTTGTAAGTTTTATATTATCAAAACTAAGACAAGCAAACTAATATAAATTCTGCTATACTCTTGCTAGGAGCATAATGATGAAAAGATTGTTTAGCTATAGCAAGAGTGTGGATTTTAAGTT
>NZ_CAJHOE010000015.1 GCF_905120475.1 Campylobacter suis
TCTCTTCACCCGCCACCAAGACTCAAACAGAGCAGCCATAGCACTGCGTAAGCTAGATGCCATCATCACACTTGAGCCATTTTGGACATCGCAGGCTAAGTTTTCAGATATTGTACTACCAGTTGCTATACAGCCTGAAAGAGCTGATATAGAGTTTGCAAACTCTACAAATGAGTATCTATTTGCAATTAAACCACTCGTTAAACCTTATGGTGAGAGCAAGAGTGACTTTTGGATATGTAATGAAATTTGTCGTAGGTTTAACCTTGATCTAGCATTTAATGAAGGCAAAGATGAGATGGGCTGGATAAAAGAGCTTTATAGTGATGCTAGTAAAAAAGCAAGTGATATGGGATATGATATGCCAAGCTTTGAGGAATTTTGGCAAAAGGGATATTTTCACTTTGATAAGATAGATGAAGAAAAGAGTAATCACACAAGTTATGTAGCCTTTAGAAATGATCCTTTAAATAATAAGCTAAACACCCCAAGTGGTAAGATAGAAATTTACTCAGAAAGTATAGCTAATATGGGATATGATGACTGCCTTGGTCATCCTGCTTGGTTTGAGCCTATAGAGTGGCTTGGAGATAAAGATAGAAAGTATCCACTAGCAGTAGTATCAGCTCATTCAAAATACAGACTACACTCTCAGCTTGATAACTCTGAAATTTTAAGATCATATAGTAAAATAGCAGGTAAAGAGCCAGTTATGATTAGCCCTAATCTTGCTAAGCAAAGGGGTATAAAGCAAGGTGATGTAGTAAAGGTATTTAACGATAGGGGTGCTATACTTTGTGGGGCTGATATTAGCAGTGATATAGGTGATGATGTGATTATCATAAGAGAGGGTGCTTGGTGGGATCCACAAGATGATGGAATGTGTCATAGTGGAAATGTAAATGTCCTTACCATGGATAAGGGTAGCTCAAAGCTAGCTCAGTCAAATATAGCTCATACTTGCTTAGCTGATATAGTTAAGTATGATGGTATTAGTGAGAATGGGGCGTATGGGGGAGT
>NZ_CAJHOE010000016.1 GCF_905120475.1 Campylobacter suis
CTTCAACAAAAAGCTCAAATCCTAGCTGATTCTATGAAACAAGTAACAGATGGAGCAAACTCTCAAGCAAATAGCTTACAAGAAAGTGCAGCAGCAGTTGAAGAGATGAGTTCATCTATGAGTGCTATTAATCAAAAGACACAAGATGTTATAAGACAATCTGAAGAGATTAAAAACATCATTGTTATCATTAGAGATATAGCAGATCAAACAAACCTACTAGCACTAAATGCTGCTATAGAAGCAGCACGTGCAGGTGAACATGGTAGAGGATTTGCTGTTGTTGCTGATGAAGTTAGAAAACTAGCTGAAAGAACTCAAAAATCTCTTGGTGAGATAGAAGCAAATACTAATGTCTTAGCTCAATCAATCAATGAGATGAGTGAAAGCATAAGAGAACAAAGTGAAGCTATCAATATGATAAATCAAGGTGTAAGTGAAGTTGATCACTTAACTAAACAAAATGTTCAAATAGCTAGAACAACTAATCAAGTAACTGCTGAGGTTGATG